>JBATYG010000402.1:0-10862 GCA_049673945.1 Occallatibacter sp. | reverse complement strand
TCAAGCCGCCGCAGCGCCGGATACACCGTTCCGCTCGGCAACCCCGTCGCCTCCATGAGGCTGAACCCGTAGACGCACCCGGCATGGATCGCCTGCAGAATCATCGCCGCCGTGTGTGACAGCCTGGCCTCGCCCGCCATGTCCCTCCGCAGGATTCCGGCAGGCTTTGACCGCCTGCCCCGATGCCCCGCATTCTACCTATGTAGAAATCTACTTGACAAGCTATATGCTGAATGCTACATAGGTATCTCGTATTGCCCTAATGGAGATCGCATGAAATTTCTGGGACTTGCCTCCATCGCCCTTGCTTTCTTTTCTGCCGCTTCTCTCAGCGCCCAGGACATCTCTGGCGACTGGCAAGGCACGCTCAACGCAGGTAAGGAGCTTCGCACAATTCTCAAAATCTCAAAGTCAGAAGCGGGCGAGTTGAAGGCAACGCTCTACAGCATCGACCAGACACCCACCGGCATGGCCGTCTCTTCGATCGCATTTCATGATGCAATGCTTTCTTTTTCAATCGGCGATCTGGGCCTCAGCTACCATGGCACGCTCAGTGCAGACGGGCAGTCGATCTCCGGATCGCTCACGCAAGGCAAGACGTTTCCGCTCGTCTTTCAGCGCGCGACGCCGCAAACGGAGTGGAAGATCGATGTGTCGCCGCACAAAATCCAGTTCGTGCCCGTAGACAAGGACGTGAGCCTCGAAGTTCTTGACTGGGGCGGGACGGGGCGGCCTCTGATTTTCCTCGCCGGTCTCGGAGACGATGCGCACGTCTTTGATACCTTCGCGCCCAAATTCGTGTCCGCGTATCACGTCTATGGCATCACGCGCCGCGGCTTCGGTAAATCCAGCGCGCCGGCGCCTGACTGCAGCGGCAATTACTCCGCCCATCGCCTCGGCGACGACGTTCTCGCCGTTATGGATGCGCTGAAAATCGATCGCCCTGTCCTCGTCGCGCATTCCTTCGGAGGCGAAGAGCTAAGCTCTATCGGTACACGCTTTCCCGGTAAGGTGGCGGGACTCATCTATCTCGATGCCGGCTATCCGTACGCTTTCTACAATGACTATGCCGCCGAGGGATTCGCCGTCAACGACGTCGTGCAGGTGCGCAACGAATTGACCAGGCTTCTGGCGCCCTCAAGTCCACCGGGCGAACGAAAGGCTATCGTCCAGCACCTGCATGACGTGAGTCTCCCGCGCCTCGATAAGGACTTCGTCACCCTGCAGAAGGATCTGCAAAGCATCCCAGCCTATGCGCCGTCACCCCCCGACACTCCGGCAGTGCGCATCAATGCCGCCATGGTTCAAGATGAGCAGCTCTACACCGGCGTGAAAGTTCCTGTCCTCGCCTTCTTCGCTGTTCCCCACGCCGTGCCCCAGCCGCCGGGAATGAGCGAAGCGGACTACAAGGCGCGAATCGCCGAGGATCTGGTCCGCACAGGCACGCAGGCGGACGCATTCGAAGCGGGCAATCCGACCGCACGCGTTATTCGCCTGCCCAACGCCAATCACTACGTCTTCCGCTCCAATGAAGACGAAGTGATCCGCGCGATGAACGCATTTCTGGCTAGGCTGCCATAACCTCTGGAGACCTTCATGCTTGCCCTTGAGCACCTCTACCGCAGCTACCGCCGCATCCCCGCCGTCGAGGATGTCTCTTTCACCGTCTCGTCCGGCGAAATCGTCGGCTTCCTCGGCCCCAATGGCGCAGGCAAGTCCACCACCGTCAAAATGATCACCGGCATGCTCCGCCCCGACGACGGCCACATCCTCTTCAATGGCCGCGACATCCGGGACGACATGATCGCTTTCCGCGCCGTTCTCGGATACGTGCCCGAGGAGGCGCAACTCTACGCCTATCTCTCCGGGCTCGAATATCTGCAGCTCATCGGCCGCCTCCGCGGCCTCGACGAATCCCTCATCGAAGCCCGCGCCACTGGCCTTTTAAGACTTCTTAGTCTGGAATCATGGCAGCACACTCCCATCTCCTCCTACTCAAAGGGCATGCGCCAGCGCGTACTCCTCGCCGCAGCCCTCCTGCACAATCCCCAGCTTCTCGTCTTTGACGAGCCCCTCTCCGGCCTTGACGTCGTCTCCGCGCGTCTCTTCAAGGACCTGCTCGAACTCCTCGCCGCCCAGGGCAAGGCCATCCTTTACATCTCCCACGTCCTCGAGGTCGTCGAGCAGCTCTGCAACCGCGTCATCGTCATCGCCCGCGGCAAAATCCTCGCCGACGCCGCGCCTACTGAGCTCGCCCGCCTTTTGAGCCTGCCCAACCTTGAATCCGCCTTCGCTCAGCTCGTTCGCCAGCAGGACACGCGCACCGTCGCCGGCGAAATCGTCGAGGTCATGCAGTCGGCCTCATAGGAGAACCCGATGGATGGAGCTTTCCAACGCATCTTTGTCCCCGACGAGCCTGCCTCACTGAACGCCCAGGCCGCTCTCGGTATCCCGCGTCAGCCCCACCGCAGCCAGTTCTCCTGGCTCCTCCGCCTCTTCCTGGAGCGCTTCTTCAATCACGAAACCGCCTCGCCCGATGGCGATGCCAAGACCCGTCTCGTTCAGGTCGCCTTCGCGACCGGACTCCCACCCTTCGCCGTCGCCGTCTATCTCTGGCCCGTCTACCACCCGTGGCCTGGCTGGCCTCCCAGCCAACCCTCCGCCTGGCAGCCGCCAACTTATTGGCTGCAGGCCAATCATCACTTCTTCTTCGTGCTCTACTCGTTCATCGCGCTCGGCATCGCAACTGTCTTCGAGTGGGATCTTTTCTTCCCCGATCACCTCGACCTCTTTATCCTCGGCCCCTTGCCCATCGTGCCGCTGCGTTCCTTCGCCGCCCGCGTCGCATCGATCGCTATCTATATAGGAGGATTTCTTTTCGACGCCAACATTCTCGCTCCGCTCGTCCTGCCCATGGCCGCCGATCCGCCCAACCTGCCGCGCTTCCTCGCCGCCCACATCCTCGCCGTTTTCCTCGCCGGACTCTTCTCAGCTCTCTCGATCCTCGCCCTCAACGCCACTCTCCTGGCTCTCCTCGGCGAACGACTCTTTCGCCGCTTCGCGCTCTTGCTGCAGTGCGGGCTCATCGCTCTCCTCGTTCTGCTCATGCTTCTTTTTCCCGTGTTTTCAGCCGCGGTGCCCATCCTTCTGGAATCGCACAGCGCCATCGTGCTGTGGTCGCCGCCTTTCTGGTTCCTCGGCCTCTATCAGTTCATCCTCGGCGGGACTCCCGATCCCGCGGCGCAACAGATCTTCACCACTCTCGCCCACACCGCTCTCGCCGCCACCTTCGCCGCCGGCGCGCTCACCGTTGTTGCATATCCCGTTGCCTATCTGCGCCGCACACGCCAGCTCATGATTGGCGCAGGCTCCCACCGCGCCAGCCGACGCGCACTTCGCCCTGTCAACACCCTTCTGCACGCCACCATCCTGCGCCCGCCCACGCGCCGCGCCATCTTCCACTTCATCCATCAAACGCTGGCCCGCGTCCCCCGCTACCGCATCTACCTTGTTCTCTACGGAGGTGTCGGGCTCTCCGTCGTCGCCGCGACTATCCTTCGCATTCACGTCCGGCAGCAGCAGATCAGCCTCGCCCTCTCGCCTGAAGGCATTCGCACCGCGCTCGCCATCGTCATCTTCTGGATCGTCGCCGGCCTGCGCATGGCCTGCGTTTCCTCCGGCAACCAGCGCGGGCGTTGGCTCTTTCGCATCGTCGACGGCAACCCTCCCAGCCTGCACACCGCAACGGAATACTCCCGCGCCACGCACCTCTCCGTCCTGCTCATCGCCGGCCTCTTCTCCGTCGTTGCTCTCTTCGCCCTGCGCCTCGTCTCGCCGCCCGCGCTTCTCACCGTTACCGCCACCGCGTCGCAGGTGCTCGTCGCCGCGGCCATGTGCCTCCTGCTCACCGACGTCTTCTTCGTCCACGTCACCGCCATCCCCTTCACGGGCGAATCCCCGCGCGAGCAGCCGAACCTCGCCTTCACTGTCCTCAAGTACATCGCCTTCTTTCCCTTCGTCTCCGCCCTCCCCGTGGGCCTTGAGCCTTGGATCGAGCGCTCTCCGCGCCACTTCCTCATCGTTTCCTGTGCCACCCTCGTCGCGCACGCCCTCTTTCGCCGCCACCACCGCGGCATTCTGCGCGACTTCACAAACCAGCCCGCCCTCGAAGACGACGAAGAGGACTTCCCCCTGAAGCTCGGCCTCCGTTATTGACCGTGGCCCAAGGCGCCTGATCGCCCGGGCACCTGGACGCGAGCAACGATGGGGATTAAGTCAAAAGTAATATGACCCCGGTGTGACTCCTGCTGGGGATGGGGTTACATACGACTGCTGCCTTCGGGGTACGATTGTCCCTTACAGACGAGTACTTCCTTTCAAGCACTAGGGGAGCTAAAGAACGTGGCCGCATTTGAAGATATTCAATCCAGGCGCAGTGTAGTTACGGATACGTTGCAGTTGCTGACCGACCAGACCAAGCAGTGGCGTGGCAAGATCGACCTTCTGGAAGCCGGACAGCATCTGGACAGGGCCGAGGCGTTGGCCTCACTGGCGCAATTGTTGGATGTCTGCCAGAACCTGCGGTACGCAATTCTGTCGGAGGATTGCACCGCCACATGGACCTCAAAGGATGAGCTTCACGACATAGTGGGGCGAATTGATGACACGGCGGCAAAGCGGCGTCGCTACCTTGATCTCGCCCAGCTGCTGGCCAACGGCAGCGTAACCCATCGCCGCGAGCGCACCCGGCTTGACCGGTTGAAGCAGCGCGACGCAGCGGTTTCGGAGCTGATGGAGACCTCGGCGCTGGCCGCGCCTCCGGATCTTCCCGGACCGGCGGTCGATGGATGGCTGGAGTGGGCGTGCGGCCTGGATGACAGCACGGGCGACCCTGACTTGCAGCACCTGAAAGCGTTTTTCCCGCGCGTGGACGATTTTGTGCGCCAGCTTGAGCTGGAGCTCTGGGTCAGCGCACCCGCCCCCGCGGCGGAAGCAGAGCCGGCATCGGCGCCTGCGCAAAAGATTGTGGACGAGCCGGAATTGACGGTTGAGGAACCAGCCCCGGCTGACGAACCGACGGTAAGTGAGCCGGAAATTTCAATTTCAGCGAATTCAGAGACCGTCGAGGCCATTGAAGCGGCGGCGCCGCCGGCCGATAAGAAGCCGCGGTGGCTGCTGGATACCCGGACATCGGGAAGCATCAGCCTGACGTCGCTCGAAAGCATTGCGCTCAATCTTCCAAAAGCGGAGTCGGCGGTTGCAGTGGAAGAGCCGCTGGTCGAAGTTGAGGTGGAAGAGGCGCCGGCGCCCGTGCTGATCGCCGAAGAAACCCCCGTTGCTCCCATTGTGATGGAGACGCCTGCGGAGACGAAGAGCGAAGAATCGGCCGCACCAATTGAAAGCGGCAAGCTGTGCTTCTTTCCCGCCGATGAGGTAGGAAAGTTTTCGAGGATCATGGCCGAAGCGCAGGGCTCGCGCAAGGTGCAGGCGCTGCTGGCCGTTTCCCACTGGCTCACGCCGCTCGATTCAAACCCGGTGCTGAATGCGACCTGCGGCATGCGCGCGCAGATCGGATACACCGGATCCTCGGATCTCCTGCCTGTCACGCCCGATCAGGCGCAGGAAGCCATAGATAGCGATAACGGCGCGCTGCTCTTCACTGGCGGCGCCGACCTGTTGCGCTGGGGACTGACGCAGAAGAGGGTGGACGATCGGTTCGCGGGCATCTCCTCGGTGCGGCGCCTCAGCCAGAACCAGATCAAGGCCTGGTTTAAGGAATTGCACAAGGTCGAGCTGGCCGAGCCACAGGTGCTCGACATGTACCGGCTCACGGCAGGCGTTCCACTGCTGGTGGGCGAGCTGCACCGCCTCGTCATTCCCGATCCCAAGACGCCGCCAACATGGCTCGGCTTCATGATCTGGACGACGATCAAGACGAACTTCGAGCGCAGGCTGCCGGTTGTGGCGCGCGAACTGAGGAATGGTTCGGCAGGCGTCCGGCTGACTGAACGCGAAATTCGCGTCCTGAAGATGGTATCCATCGCCAGCGACAACTCGACGCCGAAGACGATCGCCGCAAACCTGCAGGAAGATTGGGACCAGTACCACCGGCCGGAGCTCGAAGCGCTGGGCGGGGGCGACGAGGACAGCGTTACGGTGCTGCAGAGCCTCGGCCTGCTGCCGATGCGCCGGGATTACGGCGTCTCAGCGATCCAGTCGCTGCTGCCCCTGGGGGCGGACGATCCGCTGCGGCAGATCGTTAGCTACCTGTAAAAGCAGCTCATCGTTAACAGTTCCTGGTTTTAGAAAGGGCGGAGGCGAAAGCTTCCGCCCTTTTTGCGTGGCCGGCCCGCGGCGGGCAAGGTGCGCGGCTGCAGCGGCGCAAATCAAGGCGCGCAGATAAGTCACCGGCAGGGCGGCTCTTCCGGCTCCCGGTCGGAGGGGACCCCTGTCACTTCTGGCAGTTTCGGGGGCCGTGGGAGCGTGCTATTGGTTAGCGGCAGGCGGTGCGAATGGCGCGTGGAGGGGCAGGCGGCGTGCGCGATCGGCGCCGGATACAAATACGCGGTGTCCCGATGGGCAAGGTCCTGAAAGGCTGGCTCGTCGCCGTCATGATCTGTGCGCTGACGTGTGCTCTGGCGGGGGCTCAGCAGAACCAGAATAAGCCGCCACCCGCGGCGAATCCCGCAGCCATTCCCGGCACTTCGCAGACCAACAAGGAAAAGCCGGCGGAGGAGTCGCATCCGCACGATCCCCTGGGTCGCGAGACGCCCTACGGAGCGGTGATGGGATTTTTACGCGCCGCCGAGCACACGGATTACCCGCGTGCGGCAAAATACCTGGACAGCAGGAAGCCAGAAGAGGCTCGGGAAGAGCTTGCGATGCAGCTCAAGGCGCTCCTGGATCTGGGCACATCCACAGACTTGAACGCGCTTTCGCACGTACCCGAAGGCGACGTGACGGACAATGCGCGGCCAACGCGCGAGAAGGTTGGCGTAGTCGAAACGCCCGATGGTCCGCTCGACATCCTGCTCGACCGCGTTCAACAGCCGGGAGATCAACAGCCGGTCTGGCTCTTTTCGCAGGAAACGCTGCGCCACGTGCCGGAGGCATACGAGAGCGCGCAGAGCGTCGCGCGGCGGGATTTGGTCACGTACTTTCCCGCCTGGATGTCGCGGTTCACGCTTTTCTCGATTCCGCTGTCGCGATGGGTGCTGGCGCTCGGGACACTGGTGGCCTTGGTGCTGCTGGCCCTGCTGCTCACGCGCATTGTGCTGGCGCTGCTGAAGTGGGCATTGCACGGACGGCTGAAACCCGCGATCGAAGCGAAGCTGCTGGATCTGCGTGGCCCGATCTTTGGGCTGACGGCGGCGCTCGGGGAGCGCGCCCTGGGCGGCTACGCGATGACCGTGCTGGGTCGGCACAGGCTGGAGCAGGCGGCGCTGGTGACAGGGCTGATCAGCGCAACGTGGCTGCTGATCCGGCTGACAGACGTGCTCGTCTTTCACGTCCGGCAGCAGTTCACCATGCGCATGCAGATTGAGCATGCGACAATCGTCGATCTTCTAGGCCGCATCTTCAAGATTCTGGCTACCGTCGTCCTGGTGATCGTGCTGCTCACCATGGCGGGCGTCAATGTTTCTGCGCTGGTCGCCGGCCTTGGCATTGGCGGCGTCGCCCTGGCGCTGGCCGCGCAGAAGACGCTGGCTGACCTCTTCGGCGGAATCTCTGTGATCATGCGCGGCGCTGTACGCGTGGGCGATCTCTGCATCATCGGCGACAAGCAGGGAACGGTCGAAGAGATCGGCATCAGCTCGCTGCGCATGCGCACCTCTGACAGAACGGTGGTGACGATTCCCAATTCGAAGGTGGCGGAGGGCGAACTTGAAAACTTTTCGATGCGCGACCGCTTCTGGATTCACCAGACGTTTACGCTGCGCTTCGATACGACCTATTCGGTGGTGCGAAAGCTCACCGAGGGCATGCTCGATGTGCTCAAGACGCGGCCCGATATCGACATGCGCACGGCCCGGGTGCGCGTGATCAACCTCACCAATGCCGGTCCGCAGGTCGAGGTGAGCGCCTACTATCGAAAGGCCGGCAGCGACTTCGCGGCATTTCTCGAGGAGCAGGAGCAGATCATCCTGGCAATGATGCGCCTGGTCGAGGATGCGGGCACGGCGATTGTGGCTCCCGTCGGCTTGGTGAATTTGCAAGGCGCGGAGAAGAAGGCGCAATAGCTTGCGGCCGCCGCCCGGGTGATATGGTGTGCGCATGCATCCCGGCTCAATGCCTGCATGTTGCATGAGTGCGTTCGCGGCTTTGACATGGATGTTGGCGCTGGCGTGGCTGGCGCACGCGATCGCCGTCGTCCGCGGCATGCGGCGGCTTGTGGATCTCGCCGAGACTGACGCCGGTTCACCGGCTTCTTTGACGGGGGACGGCGACTTCGACCTGACCGTCGTGGTGCCCGCGTGCAACGAGGAAAAAACCATCGGCGCGGCGCTCGCGTCCCTGGCTGCTTCGACTGGAATCCGGCTGCAGATCGTCGCCGTCGATGACCGGTCGACGGATCAGACGGGCGCAATCATGGACCATGCGGCATTTGAACATCGATCAGGCCCCGGCCCGCATCTGGTTGAGGTTCTTCACATTCGTGACTTGCCTGCCGGATGGCTGGGCAAGACGCACGCGATGCAGCGCGCAGCTGAACACGCGAAGGCGCCGTGGCTCCTCTTCACCGACGCCGATGTGGTCTTCGCCCCCGAAGCGCTTCAGCGTGTGACGCGATGCGCACTGGCGATGCAGGCCGATCACTTTGTGCTCGTGCCGTCGCTCATCTTTCACGGCGTCAGCGAGAGCGCAATGCTGGCGTCGATTCATGCCCTCACGCAGTGGATCACGCGCTATTGGAAAGTGGCCGACCCGCGCGCTCGCGACTTTCTCGGCGTTGGCGGATTCAACATGGTTCGGGCGGATGTCTTTCGCAGCCTCGGCGGCTTTGCGCCGCTGCGGATGGAAGTGATCGAGGACATGTCGCTCGGGTGGATGGTGAAGCGCGCCGGCTACCGCTCATGCGTGGCGACGGGACCCGGCCTGGCGCAGATCCGCTGGCTTGCAGGGCCTTTCAGCATCGTCAGCAATATCGAGAAGAATGGCTTCGCCGGCTTTCGCTACAAAAGCTGGCTCTGCCTCGCGGCGTGCCTGGGCATCCTCATCGATGCCGTGCTTCCGCTTGCTGCAATGGCCATGGGCGGCGCCGCGCTGGCGGCCGGCATCACGATCTACGCCTCACTGGGCGTGATCTTCCACGCCAATCGCAAAGTGCTCCCAATCCATCCGCTGGCGGTGATTTTCTTCGCGCCTTGCCTGCTGGTGTTGTGCTTCGCATTTCTGCGCTCGATGCTGCTCACGCTCGGCAAGGGCGGCATCACGTGGCGGGGCACGCGCTACCCGCTGTCAGAGCTCAGGAAGAACGCCGCGCCCTGGAATTGAAGCAAAGTGGAAGTGAAGCACGGCGGAATTGAGTGACGCGGCCACGGCCCGACGGCTACCGATTAGCCTGAACAATGTCGCCGAGCGCAGTCATGAAGGCATCCTGCCGCACCCAGGGGCAGTTGGACGATGCGCCGGCGTTGCCGGGATACGTCGTGAGGGAACCGGGCAGGACGATGTGGTCAAGGCAGACGTGGACAGCAACAGCGCAATGCTGCGCAGGATCTTTGCCGGGAAAGAAGCACTGGTTCGCGCTGAGCATCACCGAGTCGCCGTCGTCGAAGACGCGGGAGTAAGAGACCGTGCCGAAGCCCGTGCTGGCCTTCGATCTGGGTGCCATCGGCGCGGGCACGCTGCGCAGAAAGAAAAAATAGCTGCTGCCGACTTCGGCTTTGACAAAGGGACCCACAAAGAGCATCTCGCCGTTCGATGCGCCCTTGAAGGCCTCGATAACCTGCACCTTGTAGAGCGCCATATCGTATGCGGCAGTATCCGCCGCCGTGACGCGCGCAAGCACAACTCTGTCGGCGCGGTTGAAAAGGTCGGCGAGTGTGTAGGTGGCGGGCGCGCGGCGCGTGAGCTCCATGGTCTGCGCCTTGCCCGGCAGGGAGAGAGCGCCAAAGAGGACGAGGATCAGCAGGACCAGTGTGCGCATTCTCGGTTCAAGAATAACGCTTTGGGCGGGATATCGCCTGAGGCGGCGATCGCCTGCCGCGACGCGCGGGCAAACACATACGTGGATAAGCGGAAGATCATCGATACCCGTCTTCATCTGGATGACTGCGCAGCCCCATGCCTCTCTTCAATGGTCAGGCCCGGTGGGGATTTCCCAACCGGGCCTGATTGGCTGCTGCCTTGTGATTCGGCAAAAGGACCTGTAAGCCGAATTCTGTCGTGTGCGGTCATTCCTCTAGGCGCCGCGTTGCCGCGGACACTCATCAGCGACCTACCCGGAGGTTTCGGCAATTGCTTCGAGCCGCCTTGCGCATCGGGCCGATACGCGGCCGGGCCCGGCTCGTGGGCTTCGGCAACTCCCTCCCTATTTGGTCTTGCTCCGTGTGGGGTTTACCCTGCCCCCGACCTTACGGCCGGGGCGGTGCGCTCTTACCGCACCTTTTCACCCTTACCAGGGCCGGCCGTCGAGGCTCTCGCCCTTCGAGCCAATCCCCCGGGCGTGGCCCAAAGGCCTTGCCAGGTTGGCGGTATGTTTTCTGTGGCACTGGCCGTCCACGGGCCTTGACGCCCGCGTCCCGGACGTTATCCGGCACACTGCCCTGCGGAGTTCGGACTTTCCTCCCCCGCGCAACGTCCCTTACGAGACCTGCGCGGCAGCGATCGCCCGGCCGCCTGCACAAGCTTTAGTTTAT
>JBATYG010000401.1:0-1544 GCA_049673945.1 Occallatibacter sp. | reverse complement strand
GCCATCTCGCTCTTCCAGCACAACCCAGATACCGCTCATAGCACCCTCGCTTCGAATTTCAGCTTTTCAACCAGCGCAGTTGCCGCTTCTTTCGGCGATCCGGACAGAAGCTGCGTCGTCTTCTGTTTTGCGGGGAGCGTGATGCGTTCAAGCGTAGCGACGGGCGAGGCAGGTGCGTCCAGCTCAGAGGCGGCAATCCGGCGCAGTTCCTTTGCCTTGGCGCGCTTGATACCCAGAAGAGTCGCGTAGCGCAATTTGTTTCCGCCGGATTGAATGGTGAGCGCGGCAGGCAGCGGCAGATCGATGTTCTGAAACCATCCCTCTTCAAGCTCGCGCTTCACCGTGATGGCGCCATCGTTCTTTTCGACATGGAGGATGAGCGAGGCGTGCGGCACGCCCAGCAACTCGGCGAGGATAACGCCGGTCTGCCCGTAACCGAGGTCGTCGGATTGAAGGCCGGTGAGGACGAGGTCAGCGCTCTCCGGCTTGATGGCCGCGGCGAGCAATTGGGCCACGCCGAGAGCATCACGATTTCCCAGGTCATCGGTGTCGATGTGGATGGCGCGATCTGCGCCCTTGGCGAGCGCCTCGCGAATGGTTGAGCCGACACGCTCGGGTCCGGCGCTGATCACGACGACTTCGCCGCCGTGTTTCTCCCTGAGCTGAAGGGCCTCTTCCAGCGCGTATGCATCGGACTCGTTGAGCGCCCACTGAAGGTCGGCTTCCTCGATCCATTTTCCCGCGGAGTCGACTCGTATTTGAGCGTCTCGCTCGGGAACCTGTTTGATGGCGACGATGATCTTCATGTCAAAAATCCCACGTCCTTCTTAAATTGCCCATCTAGCTGGGCCGGTCAGGCTCAGCCGGGAGAGCGCGTGCAGTGAGCTGGGCGATGTCGAGCAGTTGCGGAGCACCGCTGCCGCGCGCTGCCAGAGCGTCGCGGAACATGGTATTGCAGAAGGGGCAGGCGGTGCCGATGGTGGAGGCGCCGGTGCCGACCAGCTCAGCCGTGCGAACAGAACTGACCCTCTCGCCGGACTCTTCACCCAGGAAGGCAAGACCGCCGCCGGCGCCGCAGCAGAAGCTGCGCTCGTGCGATCGCGGGGCTTCAACAACCGTGCCGGCGAGGCCGGCGACGGCGCGCGGTTGCTCGTAGACGTCGCGGTAGCGGCCGAGGTAACAGGGGTCATGATACGCGATGGTGTCACCGCTGCTTTGCCTGGGCAACCGGTCACGATAGCGCGCGAGAAATTCACTGTGGTGCTCGACTTCGGGCGGTGTGCCGAATTCCTTCCAGTCCTCCTGAATGGTTCGCACGCAGTGAGGACAGATGGAGACGATCTTCCGGACCTTGTTCTGGGCGAGGCTTTCAAGGTTGGCCTCGGCGAGCTGCTGAAAGACGAGATCGTTGCCGAGCCGTCGTACGGGGTCACCGGTACATTTCTCTTTGCGCAGCACGCCATAGCTTGTGCCGAGAAAGTTCATCACGCGCGCAAAGTCGAAGACGATCTCGCGGCCCTTGGGATCGTAGCCGCCCATGCAGC
>JBATYG010000400.1:0-2023 GCA_049673945.1 Occallatibacter sp. | reverse complement strand
CCCCGGTGTCTACGGTGGCCGCGCCAACATCGACGCGGCTCGTCTGAGCGCCGGCCTGGTGCTGCATGCAGGAACGATCGTACCGCCTGCGCCGCCGACAATGAGCTGCTCGGTGAATCCGACCTCGGTCTTCCCGGGTGAACCGATCACAGCGACGGTCACGGCAGAAGGTCTGAACCCGAAGTGGAACACCATCTACGGCTGGACAGGTGACGGGGTGACCGGCAGCGGCACGACGGCCACCATCGCCACGACCAACCTGAACCCCGGCAGCTACACCATCAAGGCGAACCTGAAGGAAGGGAAGAAGGGCAAGGAAGGCTTGAAGCCCTGGCAGGTTGCCGATTGCTCGGCCAGCTTCACGGTGAAGGAATTCGAGCCACCCACAATCAGTTGCTCGGCGAGCCCCAGCACGATCAAGCCGGGTGATACGAGCACGATCACGGCCACCGGCGTCAGCCCACAGAATCGGCCGCTGACTTACACCTACTCCGCCAACGCCGGCACAGTGAGCGGCAACGGCACCACGGCAACGTACAACTCCGCGGGCGCTCCGACGGGCTCGGCTGAGATCACGTGCACCGTGGCAGACGACAAGGGTCACACCGCATCGTCCACTACCTCAGTGACGATCGTTGCGCCTCCGCCGCCGCCGCAGCCGCACACGCAGACGCTCTGCACGCTCGGCTTCGACAAGGACACGGCTCGTCCGACTCGCGTCGACAACGAAGCCAAGGCTTGCCTCGATGAAGTTGCACTCGACCTGCAGAACCAGGCTGACGCCAAGGCAGTTCTCGTCGGCACTGCGGATGCAAAGGAGAAGGCAAAGACTGAGAAGCAACAGGCCTACGCCGCCAAACACAAGAAGGCAAAGGTTATGGACTACGCGGCTCAGCGCGCTGTGAATGCCAAGGACTACCTGGTCACCGAGAAGGGTATCGATGCTTCTCGTATCAGCACTGCGACCAGCACCGACGACAGCCAAAAGGTAGAGAACTACCTCGTACCCTCCGGCGCGAACTTTGGCGCGGACATCCAGGGAACGACTCCCGTGGATGAGTCCACGCTGACGCCGCAGGCACGCAAGCCCCTGGGAGCGAAGCACCACAGCCACTAGGGCAAAGCCGCTGGTCACCAAGAGGGGTGACGAGTGTGCTTCAACACACGCAATGCCGGCCCGGGACAACTTGCCCCGGGCCGACATTTACCCGCACAATTGAATGTGGCATTGAGAGGTTGGCCGCTTCGGTCAGCCTCTTCTCTTTACGATTGCAGTTAAGCGTTTGAAGATTGCAAATTTGGACGCACTTTTTCTGAAGTCCTTCCCGAGGGTCTGTTTTGCCGATGCGCAAGTGCTTTAGCTCCCAACTTCTTCGCCGCAATGGGCTGCATCTGCTTGCCTTGGCGCTTCTTTTCCTGCCGTTCCGCGCTTCGGCGCAGGCTCCCTGGAGCACTGTTGGACCCGACGGCGGCGACGTACGCTCCTTCGCGGCCGACCCGGCTAACCCCAGTCATCTTTATCTTGGGACCACCACCAGTTGGATCTACGCCTCCGAGGACGGTGGCTCGTCCTGGCATCGTCTCTCGAAACTCGACTCCGACGACAGCCTGGTGGTCGACCATGTCCTCGTCGATTCGGCTAATCCGAGAAGAGTGTTTGCAGCGGCCTGGTCGCTCGCGCATGCCGGCGGCGGTCTGTGGATAAGCGATGACGCGGGCAGGACCTGGCTGGAGAGCAAGGGCCTCCACGGCCAATCCATCCGGGCTTTCGCGCAGGCGGGCTCCGATCCGCAAATGCTGTTTGCCGGAACGCTTGCGGGCGTCTTCCGCAGCCAGGACTCGGGCGCCACCTGGGCGCTGATCAGTCCCGAGGGAAGCCGCGAGATTCATGAAGTTGAGTCGCTGGCGATCGACCCGGAGAATCCCGACATCGTTTATGCGGGAACATGGCATCTGCCCTGGAAGACCACCGATGGCGGCAAAACCTGGCACAACATCAAGCAGGGCGTCATCGATGACTCCG
>JBATYG010000399.1:0-6769 GCA_049673945.1 Occallatibacter sp. | reverse complement strand
CTGCTGGGCCAGTTGTATGAGCAGGCGTGGCTGCGCGTGAATCGTCCTTACTGGCTGGCGAACAACATGGCGCGGTACAACAGCGCAACGCAGATGTGGGTGGAGCGCTCCGATGCATTCCGGGCCGTGGTGTGGAACCAGTGGTGGACGAACCATACGCTGCCGCCAGCGAGCGAGACCGGACTGCCGGCGTTGAATCGATAGCGACGTAAATCAGAACAATGTGCAGAACGAACGGCCCGGGGCAACCTGGGCGGTTTCGCTTTCGATGAAGTCGGCGTAGACGAATCCCTCGCGGTTGACGATCTCGCCTGCATCCAGGCTGATTGGTTCGGAAAAGATGGGCCCGTCGTAGACGCAGGTGTGGAATTCGCCTCTCTCGCCACAGGGATCGACGGAGGCCGGCAAATCGGCGAGCAGGTCTGCGTCGAAGTCGCGTCCTGCGAACGATGCCGGAAGCTGCTTCGTGTCGACGCATGCCAGCTTGCAGCGCAGACCGCCGGCGATCATGGTGCGCGCGAGTTCAGGCGTCGGCAAGTCCCACAGAGGAAAGATTGGCTCGAGGCCGGTCGGCTTGAGCTGCGCTTCGCGGTAGGCGCGAACGTCGCGCAGAAAGAGGTCGCCGAAAGCAATTGCCTGTACGCCCGCGCCGATCGACCGCTCGCAGGCTTCGGCCATGCGCTGCTCGTAGACTTCATTGGGACACGGCCAGGGCAGCGGCACGACCCATAGCGGTAACCCGGCCGCCCGCGCCTGCGCCTCCAGTACAGAACGCCGCGTGCCATGCATGGCGACGCGTTGAAATTCGCTATTGAGTGTGGTGAGCAGGCCGACGACTTCGATCGTTGGATCCTGACGGAGCACGTGCAGAGCCCATGCGCTGTCTTTACCGCTGCTCCATGAGAGAAGGACGGAGAGAAGGCCGCGTTTCATGCCCGCATCATACCTCGGCACGGCAGCGCGGCATCAATGCACGAAGCTCCTGAAATGGGGTACTTATTTGTCCGGCAAGCCCATAAACTGGAAGGGTTCTGCTTGCTTGAAGTCTTTGGCGGCATTGCCTGAATAGGTATTTCTCTGGTCTTTGCCGAGATCCAGCTTCATCGCCTTGCCTGCCTCCGGCGAGAAGTCAATATCCCTCAGATCGACCCAGAAGACATTCGGCGTCAGTGCCGACTCGAAAAAATAGATCAGCCGTTTCTGGTCGGCCACCGTCCGCCAGCGCGTTGAAGAGATATTCGGCTGGTCTGGAGTCGTGATGCCAAACGGCACTGAAGCATTGCGGATAACGCTGAAGACGCTGGCTACGGCGATGTCCGGGTCCTCGTTCTTGGAGATTGCATTGACGTAAAAGGAAGCGCGTGCAAAGCGGTCGGCAGCCCTGTTCGTTCCCGGCAGCATTACCGTGCCGCCAATCTCTTTCCAATAGGAATCGAGCGCCAACTGTTCGTCGTAGGTCGGCGAATTGGTCATCACCTCATATTGCCTGCCATGATGGATCACCTGCTTACCCTTCACATATTCGACAACTGCGCTATCGCCGCCGGAGTCCGAGATTGACATATGCAGATTTGCCAGCCTCTCTTCGCCCGGAACCTGAGCCGTAGCCACGAGCAAAGGCTCGTTCTCGAGCGCATCGACGGCTTCTGTCACCGTTGCATAGTTGTCGAGGATGTATTGTGCCCAGAGGGAAATAGCCAGTCCCGGCTTGCTGTCGTCGAATGCAGGATATTCAGACTCCGCCAGCCACAACAGATTGACGACCAATCCCTTTTCATTCATGCCATCCGTGGTTGAAATGTCGTATCCGCTGGCGATCACACTCCCATATTTCGATATCCAGTGAAGTGAATTGGGGCCAGTCTCTCCGTTGCGCTTCATGCCACGAGGCAAAATCCAGAGATTGGTTCCAATATCGACCTTCCAGTCCATGGACCTCGCTGTAATCACCTCACCATTCGCGCCGTGATACACCACGCGCGTACAGGCATCGGCCGAGACCAGCGATAGAAAAAAGATGGGGAGCAACGCAGCAAAAAGCGGACGGGCAGGACGCATGAAGACCTCCATGTCGCACTTTGATACGATGCCAACTTAAGCGTCCAGGTCCGGCGTCGAGCCTTGCCAAAGCGCCGCGTAGCGGCTTCGGCTTTGACATGTCTTCACCTTCTTTGCCTCCGGCTACGGGCGAGAGGCTGAGGATGCAGCGACACGGTCGCATACGTGACGCGAGGTCACGCAAGCACCATCACCATCGCGCCGACGGTGATGAGGGCGCCGCCCATCAAGGCTGCGGCGTTGAGCTTTTCACCGAGCAGGAGCCACGCGAAGATCATGACGAGTGGCACGCTGAGCTTGTCCAGCGGTGCAACGCGCGAGGCAGGACCCAACTGCAGCGCGCGAAAGTAGCAAAGCCATGAGAGGCCGGTCGCGAGGCCCGAGAGGCCGAGGTAGAGCAGGGTGCGGCGATCGAGCGCGCGTATCTCGCCGTGCTTGCCCAACGCGAACGCGATTGCCCAGGCGAACACAACAACCACGGTAGTGCGGATCGCCGTGGCGAGGTTTGAGTCCACGTGAGCCACGCCAACCTTGGCCAGCAGCGCGGTGGCGGCGGCAAAGACGGCTGAGAGCAGCGCCCATCCAATCCATGTCATGGGTATCATCGTACGCGGAAGCCGGCCTCGCTCGCGACGACAATTAGACTCAGAAATATGAAGACAGGCAAGGCAAGCAGGACTGCTTATCGCGTTGCAGTGCGCCGCGCTGCGCACCAGTTGCTCGACAGTCCTCGCGTGCTGGAAGATCCGATCGCCGTGCCACTTCTCGGATCCGGTTTTGGCCTCGACGGCGCGCGCGAAGCCAGCCCTGTTGCGCGTACCTTTCGGGCCTTCATGGCGGCGCGCAGCCGCTTTGCCGAAGACCGCCTCGCCGAGGCGGTGCAGGCCGGCGTGACGCAATACGTCGTGCTCGGGGCCGGGCTCGATACCTTTGCGTATCGCAATCCGTACAAAAGCTTGCGCGTCTTCGAGGTGGATTTCCCGGCAACGCAGGAGTGGAAGCGCGAACTGCTCGAAGAAGCTGCGATCGGTGTTCCGGTGACTCTGACCTTCGTGCCGCTCGATTTTGAGCAACACACGCTCAGCGAGGGGCTTGCGGCGGCACAATTCGATGCGGCGCGATCGGCTTTCTTCAGTTGGCTCGGAGTGGTGCCATATCTTACGCGGGAGGCGTTTCGGTCCACGCTGCGCGCGATTGCCGCGCTGCCGGCTGGAACCGCGGTCAGCTTTGACTACGCGCTCTCGCCGGAGTCGTTGAGCCTGATGCGGCGCCTGGCTCTCAAGGCCCTGGCGGCGCGCGTTGCCGCGGCCGGCGAGCCGTTTCAGCTCTTCTTCACTCCCCCCGAGCTCGAGGCCGAGCTGCGGAGCGCCGGCTTCACGCGTGTGGAACAATGCGACTCGGACGAGTTGAACCAACGCTACTTTCAGAATCGCGCCGACGGTCTTCAACTACCCTCGGAGGGTCTGGGCATGATGGCGACGGCCTGGGTATAGCCAAGCCCGAGCGTGCTCTAAGCCCGAGCGTGCTCTAAGATTGACGCATGCGTATCCCTGCGATTTGCTTGTGCGTGGCTCTTTGGCCGGCTCTCGACGGCTGCGGCTACCACACGCTGGGCTCGGCGACGCATCTGCCGCCGGATTCGCGCACGCTTGCCGTGCCGGTTTTCGCCACGAAGACCGACACCTATCACACCGAAGTGGTGATGACGCAGGCGGTCATTCGCGAGTTTGCCGCGCGCTCGCGGCTGCGCGTCACGCCGGATACGACCGATGACCCGGACATCGTGGTGCATGGCACGATTTTGCAGGAGATGGTAGCGCCGCTGACCTACAACACCTCGACGCAGCAGTCGTCGAGCTATCTCATCACGGTGGTGGCATCGGTCACGCTCACGGCGCGCGACGGCAAGGTTCTCTACGAGAACAAAAACTACGTCTTCCGCCAGCAGTACCAGTCCACGACGGATCTTCCGGATTATTTCGACGAGAGCCCGGCCGCAATTCAGAGGCTCTCGCGTGATTTTGCACGGGCGCTGGTTGCGGATGTGCTGGAAGGGCTGTAGGGGGCTCAGAAAATGCGAAAGCGGCGTAAGGAGTTTAGTCCTGTACGCCGCCTTCATTGGGCCCGAGGGGGAGGGAAAGCATTACGCCGAGTGATTCGGCTGGCCACAGAATAGCTATCGCTGGTTGGCCGCGCAATTGGAAAAGTCCCAAAGCCCCTTGCAAGCCACCTGCCAAGTATTACGAGAGTCTCTACCTGGACCATGCGTAACCGTGGTTACTAATTGATTGGTTAACAGAGAGTTCAGCGATTTTTCATCTCTGTGCAAATCCCCTGCCGCACCATTGCCTGGGATGACAACCTTGCCGCGATATGAGCCGGCTGCCGCAGCCCCGTGGGGTATTCTGGGCACGATATTCTGAAGATGCACGGAGGGAGAGAAGCATTGAGCGGCTCGCGCTGGGGCGCAGGATTCAATGCGGTGGGCCGATTCGTGGCCGAGGTTGAGGCCGCAGCTGCGGGCAACGGCCAGCTTCGTCCGGGGTACGTGTTCGCCGGTGACGAGATCTTTCTTTCCGACCGCTGCCGCGCTGCCGTGCTGAAGGCGTTCGTTCCGCCGGATCTCAGGGATTTCTGCCTCTCCGATCTTGATCTCGCCAGCACATCGATCTTTGAAGTGCTCGACCGCGCACAGACACCGTCGCTGATGGCGCCGTTTCAGGTGATCTTTGTGCGCAACCTGCGGCTGCTCTACACGCGCGGCGCAAAAAAGGATGAGTTCGCGGCGCTCGATCGCTACTTCCGCTCGCCTAATCCGCAGGCGCTGCTGATCTTCGTTGCCGATTTCCTGCGGATCCCCACGGATGCGCGTCGCATGGAGATGGATGACAAGAACCGCTATGAGCGCCTGACGGAGACGCTGGGCGAACACTGCGGCATGGTGGAGTTGGCGCGCGTCAGCGATGAAGACGCGATGCGCTGGACGGTTGCCACCGCGCAGGAGGCGAACGTCCGCATGGAGCCCGACGCGGCACGCGAGCTTGCGGACGCCCTGGGCGCGGACATGATGCTGATTGCCTCGGAGCTTGAGAAGCTGCTGCTCTACACGCTTGGGCGGGGCCGCATCACGCTAGGCGACGTGGAGACGATGGTGCTCGCAGCGAAACAGCGCTCACTCTATGAGCTGACGGACGCGATCAGCTCGCGCAACCGCGCGCGCTCTCTGGCGCTGCTGCAGGGGCTGCTCAACAGCTCAGAGGCTGGGGAAGACGCGGCGATCGGCCACCTCTACATGCTGGCGCGCACCTTCCGGCAGATGCTGGTGATCCTCGAAAAGAATGTGCGCGACTCGCGCGCAATCTGGCAGGCGTTGTGGCAGGGTTTCCGAATACCGCCGTTTGCGGCAGACGACCTGATACGCCAGGCGCGCCGCTACAAGAGCCGCCGCGAGCTGACGCGCGCTTTGCGCTTGATTGCCCGCGCCGATCTGGAGCTGCGTTCTTCGCCACCCGACAAGCGGCTGGTGCTGGAGAGGCTGGTCTACGATCTGGCCTCGGAGCCAAAGCCGGCCTCGCTCTTCGCCTCGACACAACTTTCGTTTGAGGTATAGCAGACGGCGTCTGCTATAGGTCGATACACCCTAGTAGACACCGCGCTGGTTGAGCCATTCGCCATACTGGCGGTCGAGCCCTTCGATGTGCTCCATGTAAGCTTCACTGAGCGAGCCAAGATGCTTCTGGAAGGCGTTGGTTTCGCCGTTTTCGCCGCGCTCGGCGGCGCGATCGATCTGGCTGAGCAGTCGCTGATGGGCGGCGCGATGTTCGGGCAGACCGGGAAAGTCGTAGCGCTCGAGCAGGCTTTCTTCGCAGCCGAAGTGCAGGCGCGTGAATTCAACCAGCCGCTCCATCTGGCGTTTGAGCTCGCTGTTTGCGTTGCCGCGCGCAATCTGCTGGCGCAGCTCGTTCAGCGTGTCCACCAGGATTCCGTGCTGGTCGTCCATCGCCTTCACTCCCACCATGCAGGCGTGTGTCCAGGCCAAGCCGTTCAAGGGCGCCTCCCAATATCTGCTGAAGAATTGAATCGATTGTATGAATCGCGGGGGGCTGCCGGGCAATACCGCTTCGGTGGGGTATTCGCGGACCTTCGTTATGCCAATAAGGTTGTAGTTATTCGAGAATGACCTCGGGCTCCGGTTCGTGGCCGCGCGTTGTGAGCACGATGGCCGCACCGAGGATGAGCGCTCCGCCCGCCCAGGCGTGGGGCCCCAGGTGCTCGCCGAGCAGTTTGACCCCGAGGATCGAGCCGAGTGCCGGCTCAATGTTGAGAAAGACCCCGGCGCGCGAGGCGGGCACATGGTGGATGCCCCAGTTCCACAGCAGGGTTGTGGTGGCCGTGCAGGCAAGGCCGCTGATGGCGAGCGCAACCCACGCGGTGAGGCTGATGTGCGCGAAGGGTGGAGCAGGGTAGTCGCGTTGGAGCAACGGACTCGCGAACCATGGGCCGAGGACCCAGAGGATGAGCATGCCGGTGCCGGCAAGAATGGTGTAGGCCGTTACAACGGGCGGACTGTGCGTGAGCATGAGCCTCTTGCTCAGCAGGATCCAGGCAATCGCTATGCAGAGCGAGATTACGACGAGGAGATCGCCCTCGAGCGAAGGGCCGCCGCTGCCGGTCGGGCCGCGATGGCCGCCGAGAACGATGAGCGCCGCGC
>JBATYG010000398.1:0-1838 GCA_049673945.1 Occallatibacter sp. | reverse complement strand
ACATTCACCAGCGCCAGCAGCGACGCAGCGATTCCGACCCACGTCACGGCCATCAGCATCGTTGAACTTGCTGAAATCCAATAGAGAGATGGTGCATACCACAACCGGCTCACGCCGCCCATCATCCGCGCCACGGCTGCCAGGTACTGCCCCGCCGGCAGCACCCCTTCGGGACCAATCTCTCCCTTGATCTGAAACAGAAGCGAGTAAAAAGCCGAAAAGTAGATCGCCGCCAGCGCGCGCAGAAAGATCCACCGCGGAATCAATCGGTCCGCCGGACCGCAGCGGCCATCGAAGAGCCACCGAAACGCGTTGCCGGGTCTGCGCGTCTGCATCCGCAATCAGAATAGTCTTTTGCATCCACTCCGGCGCCCAAACTTCACGCGGCCAGTGTTTCGATCGCGAACACAATCGATCTGCAGATCACTCCGGGATGTCTGTCTTCCCGCTCGTCAGTGCGCGAATAATCTCAATTTCCCTCTCGCGGTACGGTCGACCATCGGGATAGAACACATCGTGTTGCCAGACGGCTGGCTGCAGGGTTACATACGGCCGCTCCCACGAGTCCCACGGAATCCACGTCTGGCTCTTGCCTGCCACGAGCCCCCAGTTGATCGCGCCCACGTGATACTTCTTCGCCAGCGGCAGCACCGTGTCAAAGGTGCTCCCAATATTCCGCGCCATATATTCGGTACAGATCAGCGGCCTGTGATACTGCTCGAGCATCTTCACGTGCGCCTCGAAATCCTCGGGCCAGCCGTAGTTGTGAAAGCTGATCACATCAGACTGCTCGATCTGTACTTTGCCCACCGGCGTCATCGTTGCCAGCGAGCTCCAGTCTCCGTGCCAGACGCCGCTCGTCAGCGGCTGCGTGGGATGCGCTGCCCGCGCCCATGCGAAAACCTGCGGCAGCAGCCCGAGAATAATCTCGTTCTTGTTCTTCGGGTCGCCCTTGCCATAGGAGCTGTCATTTCCGTTGTCCGGCTCGTTCCACACATCCCACGCCAGAATCCGATCATCTTTGGCGAACGCGCCCACCACACCCTTCACATATTCCTCGAGCCGCGGAAACTGTGAAGGATCCTTCAGAATCTCCGCACCCGGCGCCTGCACCCATCCCGAATTGTGCACTCCCGGAATCGGCGGATGCTGCGGCCCCAGCTTCGGAAACGGGTCCCAGCACGAATCGAACAGCACAAACATGGGCCGGATATGGTGCCGCGACGCAATTGTCAGAAACTCGTCGATCCGCTTCCTGAACCCCTCCGGGTCCTGTTCCCACAGCAGATTGTGCAGAAACACGCGCATCGTGTTCATGCCCGCTGCTTCCGCCCATCCCAGCTCGCGGTCGATCGTCTTTGCATCCCAGGTCCCCGCCTGCCACATCTCCAGCTCATTGATCGCCGTCGACGGCAGAAAATCCGCACCCACCGGCCACGCCTGCGTGGCGTACCACGCGTTGGCCTGCGCTTCCGTCCATCGCTCCTGCGCCATCACCAGCTGCGCCACAGCGGTGAACACCCACAATACCGCCAACACCACGGCTACACGCCGCCTCTTCAGCATCTTCATTAGCCCTCACAATTACGAAGAAGCCATCCTAATTCGTCTTTGCCAGCTCTGTCGCTTTGGCTCGTTCCGTCGCTGCATCCGAGGGCCGTCCCTGCCGCTCATAGGCAATCGCAAGTTGCATGTGGGCATCGGCAAACGTGGGATCAGCCGCAATCGACTCCTGGTAGCGCGTAATCGCATCCGCAATCTGCCCGCGCAGCATGAGTTGATTTCCCGCGTTGAGCGCGAAGCTCGCTCTCTGCCGGTTCACCGCGCTGCGTGCCAGA
>JBATYG010000397.1:0-2182 GCA_049673945.1 Occallatibacter sp. | reverse complement strand
GTTCCTGCTTTTCCCTGTCTGCAATATAGGCGGCCGCCTCGATGAGGTTGGCGATCCAGCGTTCTGGGGTCATCGGCGGAATTTCCGGGCAATTCATCAGAGGTCCGGGAGAATTCTACCCGAGAGCATATCCCTAGATGTCCACATCCGGACAGAGCTGAAATCTACGTTCCACTTTTACGGTTCTGCACATCAAATTCCCATACATGTCCAGGAACAATGTGTAAGGCATTTCATGGAACTGAACACCGCAGTTGGCGAAGGGTGGAAGACACCAAGCCCGCTAACCCCGCTAACTCAGCCAACTCCGCTAATCCGTGTCGTCCTGAGCCGTCGCGCGTTTGGGGCCCCGCGCCAACACCAGTTGGCGACGGGGTAAGCGACGCGAAGGATCTGCGTTTTTGTAGCATGAATTCTCTTGACGAAGCAGTCAGCCCAAGTCAATATCGCTGCCATGCAAACACTCGATCTTTCCGGTGAGCGCAAAGAGCGCGATGGTCGCTTCAAGAGCCTCTTCTGGCCAACTGTCGAGAATGCCTGGGACGTGGATTATTTGGGCCAGCAAGGGTTTTGGATCTGTCTCGCCATTGCGATCCTCACTTCCTTCCTTCTCGTGATTCTCGCGTTCGCGGCCCCTACGCTCGCGACGCGTGTGGGAATCCTGATCGTGACTGGCGCGTTCGCCTTCATCTTTGTTGTGGGCGGAATGGGAGTAAGAGAGTCCAGTTGGCCCGCGGCCGCAACGATCTTCGTTCTATATGCGGTCAACCAACTTGGCACCGGCAGGCCGCCTGGTATCCTTCCCATCATCATTGGCGCGGTTCTTCTTTCAAATGTCCGCGCAACCTTCCTCGCTTCACGCTGGAAGGCTCCGGCGGAAGGCGAAGACCGTCCGACGCGCTTCAATGAGACTTTTCGCGACAAGTTAGCCGATCAGCTTCCACCACGCATCTGGCCGGTTCTGCGCATCCCATTTTTCGTTATTGCGACTCTGCTGTTTCTACTCCTATGCTATGTCGGCGCGGCCAAACTGCTTCGGCCGCATTCTGCGCAGCCGAATGCCGAAACCGGTGGACCATTCGCCATGGTTACCGTTGACCCATCAAGCAGATAGTGATTGGCCCATGCCGGTTGCCGACCCTTTCGCCCGCAGTTGGCGAAGGGTGGGAAGACACGAGCCAGCCCCACCATTCAAAGCCCGTGCCATCCGAGCTGAGCAGCTTGAGGTGCCGATTGTCTGAGGCGGATAGCTCACGCCGCGGCCAGTTGCGCATTAATTTCCCACCACGGCGCAAACTGGATCTGTGAGAACTGCGAGCTTCACCCACCAACTTTCAAACGTCCACTCAGGGAAACGGTTCACGACAGCGGCTGGGTACCCCCCTCCCCCCTCTCGCACCATCCCCCACCCCCCTATCAATATTTTTGTTTTCCACTGAAATATTGCGAAAATTTCGCCTCTGATCCCCGGACAATCCACTCCGCGCCTTCCCGGGCGAGCCTCACCTGGCCGTGTGCGATACTCGAAATGGCATGTACAAACGTATCGTTCTCAAGCTTTCTGGCGAAGCGCTCGCCGGGCCCAGAGGGTTCGGCCTCGATGCTGACAAGGTCGCCTCAATTACCGCTGAACTTTCCGAAGTACACGCCCTGGGCGTACAGATCGGCGTCGTCGTCGGTGGGGGAAACTTCTTCCGCGGCGTGGCCGAGCAGGCCCGGGAGATGGATCGCGTCGCCGCCGACAACATGGGCATGCTTTCCACAGTCATCAACGCCATCGCGCTGCAGGACGCCCTTGAAGCCCGCGACGTGCAGTGCCGCGTCATGACCGCCGTCTTTATGAACCAGATTGCCGAGCCCTACATTCGCCGCCGCGCCGTTCGCCACCTCGAGAAGGGCCGCGTCGTTATCTTCGCCGCCGGCATCGGCAACCCGTTCTTCTCTACTGATACCGCGGCCAGCCTGCGCGCCATGGAGATCAAAGCTGACGTGCTGCTCAAGGGCACCAAGGTTGAGGGCGTTTACAACGCCGACCCCGTTCTCGTGAAAGATGCGGTAAAGTACGACGAAATTACCTATATGGAGATCCTCCGCCAGGGGCTCAAGGTCATGGACCTCACGGCGGTCAGCCTGTGCAAGGACAACAACCTTCCCATGATCATCTTCAACATGAATCAGCCGG
>JBATYG010000396.1:0-4263 GCA_049673945.1 Occallatibacter sp. | reverse complement strand
GCGCGTTAGACGATCAGATTGGCATCTTTGAAAGTCACGAGACGCACTGGACAACGTGGAATTACAAAGATGTTGGCGTGATGGGTATGCTGACACTCAACCCTGCATCTCCGTACATGGAGCGCATTAGCGATCTTCTTCGTAAGAAGCTTGCTCTTGGCACCGACGATTGGATGAAGTGGCTGCCGCCAACGCAGGTAAAGGATGCAACGGCTCAGCTTGCTGACCAGATCCGTCAAGTGGTTGATGATCCCCAGTTGGATGCGCGACTCAATGTACGGTGCGTGAGCCAGACCCTTTTGTGCTTCTACACGGGAACCATGATGCAGCCGCTCTACGCCAGCCTCTTCAAAGGCCTGTCAGAGAATGAGCTGGACCACATCCTGTCTTCCTTTTCGGCAAAGCAGTGCGTGCCAAACCAAGATCTGGTGGACGTCCTCAGTAAATACATGGCCATGCCAGCTTAGGGGTCCAGCCGCCGCAATCCCGAGATCACGATATTCAATCGTGAGCCGCTTAACTTACTGTCGAACAATCGGACGAAGGGAATCGCTCCTTTCCGACTTTATGATTTATTTCACGCAAAGCCAAGGTCTACAGGGTGATAACAATTTTGCCTATCTGCTCGTTGCTTTCGAGATACCGGTAGGCTTCGACGGTTTGATTGAAGGGGAAGGTCCGGGCGATCTTCGGCTTGAAGGAACCATCGGCCAGTCGATCGAAGATGTACTTCTTCATGGTTTCCCACTCCGGGGTACCGCGCAATTCGCCGAAGGTGTAGCCGAACATGCCAACGGTTCTACCAAAGATAGCCAAGGGGAAGGGAGTGGGCTTGCCGGACAGCATGCCATAGAGGAAGATCGTGCCACCGTTCGCCGTGGCCTGCGCAAGCGTGTTCATGTAGTCGCCGCCCACCGGATCGAAAACAACGCGCGCACCCTTGCCCCCCGTGATCGACTGCACCCGTGCCACCAGGTCCTCTTCTTCGGTGACGATAACGTGGTCGGCGCCAAGTGCTATGAGCTGGTCCTTTTTGGCGGAAGTACGGGTGGTCGCGATAGAGATACCTCCCTGTGCCTTGACGATCTGGATGGCCGCGAGTCCAACGGACGAGCTCGCAGCGGTGATGATTACGAAGTCGCCTACGGACACTTTTCCGAAGGGTACGAGCGCGCCATAGGCAGTGCAGTACTGCATCCAGACAGCGGCACCCTCGACCGCGGAGAAGGAGCTTGGAATGGCTGCGAGAACGTCGGCAGGAACGACGCCTTCTTCCGCAAGCACCGGGTACTGGTTCATGGAAAAACCCGGGATGGTGCCGAAGCGTTTGCCGATAAGAGTCGAGTCGACCTCGGGACCAACGGCGATAACCTTTCCGACTGCCTCGTATCCGAGGCCGGAGGGAAGGTTCACCTTCTCCATGTAGATGCCGTGATAGTACATGCTTTCGGCCCGGTTAAGGCCTACTGCTTCGACCTTGAGCTTAACTTCAGCAGGACCGGGCTCGCGCTCGGGCAGATCTTCAATACGAAGAACATCGGGACCACCAAGCTGGTTGAATCGGATGGCTTTCGGCATCGAGAGGATACTCCTGTCGCATCGTCTTTACTGTTTTGCAATGTCGAGATCGATGGTCAACTTCACTTCGTCTCCCACTACAGCGGTCGGGAATTTCGTCGCGATTCCGAATGCCGTGCGGCTGATCGTAGTGGTACCTGAGAAGCCAGAGTGAGGTTTCTTGTCCATTCCGGGAACTGGTCCCGTCGGACCCTCCATCTGCAGAACCACCGGCTTGGTCACGCCATGCAGAGTGAGATTGCCGGAGACGGTAAGGCCGCTACCGTTCTTCGCAACGCTGGTACTGACGAAGGTTGCCGTGGGGAACTGTGCAACGTCAAAGAAGTTCGGACTCTTCAGGTCGCCATCGCGCGGGGCAACGCCGGTGTCCACAGTAGTCACGTCAACGGTGACATTTACTGAGGATTTCGTGATGTCCACTTCGTTTAGTACCACGGTGCCTCCTATATTGCCAAAATGGCCCCGCACATTCGATAGGCTCAAGTGGAGGACGGAGAAGTCGACCCCGCTGTGTGCTTTATCCGGTACCCAAGTGGATGTTTGCGCGATGGCCAGTGGAGCAGCCAACGCCAGAGTTAGAAGTGATGACAAACGTTTGCTCATTCAAGAACTCCTTTCACATGAGGTAAGGATTCGTGGGTACTTGTCGATGGAGTCCTATTCGGGCAGCGCCAGCTGGCCATCGATCTGGAAGTGCCCGGCGACGGTAGGCGCTCCGGTATCGGGCTGGCCTCCCCCGATGCTAATGGTGTAGTTACCAGCCGCAATGATCGGGTCGCCATTTTCGGTGACCATGACAAGATCGCGGTCCTTCAGGTCGAAGCGGACCTTCTGGCTCGCGCCCGGCTCCAGATGGACTTTCTGGAATCCGCGGAGAGCGATCTGCGGTGCACCCTTGACTGCGGGGAACTTGATGTAGACCTGGACGGACTCATCTCCTGCAACTCTCCCCGTGTTGGTTACTGTGACATCGGCGGCGACAGGTTGCCCCGCAGCGACAGCCACCGAGGGAACACTGAGGTCGCTGTATTTGAAGGTTGTGTAGCTGAGCCCATAGCCAAACGGATAGAGCGGCTTGCCTTTGAAGTACCGGTAGGTCCGGTTTGTCATTTCGTAATCTTCGAAATGGGGCAATTGGCTGACGTCTTTGTAGAACGTAACCGGCAGCTTTCCACCAGGATTGTTTTTACCGCTCAGCGTTTCAGCAACGGCCGCGCCGCCCTCTTCGCCGGGGTACCATGCTTCGAGAACCGCGTTGGCGTGATCGTTGATCCAATTGACTGCGAGAGAACTGCCATTCAACAGAACGACTGCAAGCGGCTTGCCGGTAGCTGCAACAGCTTCAACCAGACCCTCTTCGGGCTGAGGAAGATCGATGCTGGTGCGATCTCCACCGAGGAATCCAGGTACGGTCACCGGCATCTCCTCGCCTTCGAGCCTGCTCGTGATACCGACAACTGCAATCACCATGTCGGCGTTTTTTGCGGCGGCTATCGCTTCAGGCGAGGGTGCATCGTTGACTTTCGCCCAGATCAGTTGCGCTTGGGGCTTGACGTCGTTCATGGTGCCGAACGTTAGGCTCAGTGGGACCTTCTCACCCTTCACCAGGTGGGCACGGCCAACTGCTGCGTCGATGCCTTCGACTCTGCCCAACCGCGCAACTTGCTTGTCGTCAATTGACAAACTTCCGAAGCCATTGGCGCGGACGCCGATGAGGTAGTCGCCGGTTTCAGTGGCAGTGATGAAGCCCGTCCAGCGCACGCCAACAGCCTTTTTGCCGGCAACCTCAGCAGGCAAGTTGCCGTCAGTGAGATTGATGTTCGGCTCAATGCGGCTGACAAGCACCGGAGCCTGCGGCCCTCTGCCAAACCGGCCCATGGACTCGCTGTAGTCCGCCTTCAGGCCGGGCTTGCCGTCGGGAGTGGTGAGCATGCTGTCGGGAACTGGTTTCCCATCGTTGCGCAGAAACTGGGTTCCCGGTACATAAGTGATTGCCGCGTTCGGGAACTCTGCCTTCAGGCCATCGAGCACGGTAACGACATGCGTCGGAGTACCGGCGTAGTTGCCGAGCAGTACTGCGGTCTGATCAGCAAGCGGGCCGACGACGGCGATCTTCTTTATGCCCGGCTTGAGCGGAAGTACGCCATCGTTCTTGAGCAGAACCATAGATTCATTCGCAAGTTTGCGAGCCAGGGCACGGTGTTCTGCGCTGTCAAGTTCCTTCTCGTCGATCTTTGTATAAGGAACCATCTCCGGCGGGTCAAACATGCCAAGCTTCATTCGCGCGGTGAACAGCCGAATGAGAGCGGTGTCGAGCGTGCTCTCAGGCAGATAACCTTGCTGCACGGCATCGATATAGGCCTTGCCGACGGGTTCGCCAGGCTCAGAGAAGCCGCATTCGTTATCCATGCCACGGATTACGGAGATGGCCGCACCTTGTGCCTGCGTTACGCGATAGCGATGATTGGCTGCAATGTCCGTGACTGCGCCGCAGTCTGAGACCACATATCCCTGGAAGCCCCACTTGCCGCGCAGTTGATCCTGCAGCAAGTAGCTGTTTGCGCATGCTGGCTGGCCATTGATTGCGTTATAAGCGCACATGATTGAACCGGCTTTGCCTTCCACGATAGCAGCGCGGAATGCAGGCTCGTAGGTGTCGACCTCGTCGTGTTTGCTCACGTCCAC
>JBATYG010000395.1:0-3724 GCA_049673945.1 Occallatibacter sp. | reverse complement strand
CGCTTGAAGAGGCCTGGACCGGCGTGCTGCCGGCGGTTGAACCGGACGAAAAACCAACGTCCTATACGAGCGGCCCTGGCGGATCGCGTCCAATGATGGGGCTCGGCTTCTTCGTGCTGCAGGCGGGCGGGCATCGCTACATCTACCACGACGGGGACCAGGGGGGATTCTCGTCTGAGCTGCTTGTCGATCCCGCCGGCCACAGCGCATGCGTCCTGATGGTTAACACCACCGACACTGGCACGCCCCCGGCGGCCACTCTGCATTCGCAATCGAACACGGAGCCTGATCCAGACACCGATTTGCGGCTCACGCTCCGCAACGAACTGATCGCCCATGTATTTCCGCAATACGCCAGCGCACCTCACTCCGGCAAAGAGTAGGGCCGCGCGAGAGAACGATGCCTAAGCCGCTGCAGGAAGTGAGCCTGTATACTACAGGCGCCTCAGGCCCGGCCAAGGTTCATGACAGTTCTGGTCTTCACATTGTCGGCATGGTCCATTGCCGTGATTGCGGGCTTTCTTGGCGCGCTCACTGGCCTGGGGGGCGGAGTGGTTGTGGTGCCCGCGCTGGCGCTGCTGCTGGGCGTCAACATCAAGTACGCCATTGGCGCTTCGCTCGTTTCGGTGATCGCGACGTCCTCGGGAGCAGCAGCCGCCTACGTGAGAGAGGGCTTTTCAAATGTCCGGATTGGCATGCTGCTTGAGATCGCGACGACCATTGGCGCAATCGTCGGGGCGATAATCGCGGCGCGCGTCTCCACCCACCTGATCGCAATCATCTTTGGACTTGTTCTCATTCAGGCTGCGATTCAATCGCTGTTCAAAGCAAAACCCGAGGCCGAAGAGCCCGTGGAGTCGGACGCTTTGGGAAAGCGCCTGCGGCTTGGCGGCTCTTACCCCCTGAACGGCGAGCCCAGTTCCTATGGCGTGCGCAATGTGCCTGCCGGTTTCAGTCTCATGTTTGGCGCCGGCGCACTTTCGGGTTTGCTGGGAATCGGCTCCGGGGCGTTGAAGGTCATCGCAATGGACAGGGCGATGAAGATTCCCTTCAAGGTATCGACAACTACGAGCAATTTCATGATTGGCGTTACGGCGGCAGCAAGCGCCGGTGTTTACCTGAGCCGGGGATACATCGACCCGCGCGTCGCCATGCCGGTGATGCTCGGTGTGCTCGGCGGAGCTTATCTCGGAACGAAAGTTCTGGTGCACGCAGAGGTGCGCACGCTGCGCATTGTTTTTGGGGTCGTGGTATTCGCGCTCGCCGTCGAAATGATCTTCAACGGCATCACGGGAAGAGTTTAGTCCAATGGATGATCGGCGTCTTGAAGTCCAGATGGGCACGCTGCTGCGGGTGGGCGTTCTTGCGGCCGCAGCAATCGTGGCCATCGGCGGGGTCCTTTACCTGGCCCAGCATCGCGCGCAGCAGGTCCACTACGAAACCTTCACCGTGGAAGGACCGGGCCTGCGGACGATCGCGGGGATAGCAGCATCCGCCGTGCATGGGCAGAGTGAAGGCCTGATCCAGATCGGCATTCTGCTTCTTATTGCCACGCCCGTTGCCCGCGTTGTTTTCGCCGTGGCGGGGTTTGCACTTGAGCGGGACCGGCTGTATACGCTCGTCAGCATCATCGTGCTGACGATTCTCATCTTCAGCCTGCTGCACGCGACCTGAACGCGCGGCGCGGCTTAGGCCGTGTCTCCACTGTTGCCAATGTCCATCGAAGGCGAAATCGGGTTGCGCTCATCAATGTATTCGGCAATCACCTTGTCGAGCAGCCCCTTTGCCTCGAGGATGAACTCAACGGCGTCACGCCCTGCTCCGTAGCCACCGGCATTTGGCGTCACATAGTGCGCCTCTGCCTTAACCTGCGGCCGCGCGTTTGCCACGGCCACGGCGAAGCCGCACTCACGCATCACCGGCAGATCGATCACGTCATCGCCTACGTAGGCAATCTGGTCGAGCGTGACATTTTCTTTGGCCATGATCTCGCGCACCGCCTGCATCTTGAATGCCTGCCCCATGTACACATACTCCAGCTTGAGATCGCGGGCGCGCGTCGCAACGGTCTCGCTGATTCGTTTCGTGATGACGCCGCACTTCATGCCGCCAAGGCGCGCGAGCGAGATCGCGGTTCCGTCGTGCGCGCTATAGCCTTTAGCCTCCACCATTGTGGCGGAGTGCACGCCGAATCCCACCTGGCTTTCGCGCTTTGCCAAATGAGCCAGCGTCTCGGCGCTCCCTGCTGCCGGGCCGGGTGCGGGGACCAGCCAGATTGTGCCATCCGTCAAAACTCCGTCCACATCAAAGAGAACAATCCTGATGCGGCGAGCGCGCTCCTGTGCCGTAATCGTCATGCGTCGATTTTATCTGCGGAGCCTGGCTGGCGAATCCGCGAGAATAGAGTTATGGATCAGGACAAGCCGAAGCCGCAGGCTCCCGCTCCTCCGCTCGAGCCGGATGACTACTACTTCGAGGGAGCGAATCTTGTCTTTACGGCCGCTTACCACCGCAAGCGCGGCTATTGCTGCGGCTCAGGCTGCCGTCACTGTCCTTATGGAGATGCAGAGCGCGACAAAGCTGCCGCCGACGGCCGCAAGCCCGCCTAGCTAGACGACGTGGCTCGGCTCCAAACTCGGTTCCAGCATCATGGCATCCGGAATGCGAATATGGGCCGTCCGGCGCTCAAGAATGTAGAGCACCATGCGGGCGATGTCGTCCGGCTCCCACGGGTCTTCAATTCCCAGGACGCTCGCGGGCAGCGTCTCCCACCTGTCGTTCATCCCAGTCCTTACGATGCCGGGCTCGATGCACGAAATCTGAACATCGGTCTTGCTCAGCTCCAGCCGCAAAGCCTCTGACAACGCTTCGATCGCGTACTTGGTAGCCGCATAGGCGCCGACCGTCGGCCGCACCTTCTTGCCCAGCACACTCGAAGTATTGACCAGATGTCCGTAGCCCTGCTGCACAAAATGTTGCAGAAAAGTGTAGGCCGTGCGAAACGCGCCCTCGACGTTGACGCGCACCATGTTGCAGATGCGCTCGATGTCGATGGCCTCAATAGTGCCGGCCTCAAGCAGGCCGCTGTTGTTGAAACACGCATCGCAACGCCCAAAGTTCTCAAGGGCCGCCGACAAGAGCGCCTGTGGGACGGATTCAACCCGCAGATTCCCCGCCACCAGAACCGATGGTCCGTCGAGCTGGGCCGCAAGCGTGCTCAGTTTTTCATTTGAAGGAGCATTGAGAACCAGCGAATACCCCGCACCCGAGAGAGACTTCGCAATCGCCGTACCGATGCCTCCCGTTGCACTTGTAATGACGGCTACTTTTCCGGCGTTTTGCATCTTCGACTCCCGTTTCGCAACCCCAGAATACCCGCAAATCCAACCTGGAATGCCGGGGAGAAGCGCCGAGGTCTATTTCTTGATACTCAACGCAGCCACTTTGGATGTACTATGCACCCCTGGGACCGCGAGGGGCGTGCCGCGGAACCAACGCAGTCAATCCCCGAAACCCTTGCAGAAGAAGACGCTCTCCCCCAACCGGGCCCGAATCAGAAATTCAAAGGCGAACTAAAAGGAGAAAGGTCTATGCACATTTTGTGGTGGATCCTCGTTGGCCTGGTGGCGGGCTGGATCACAGGCAAGATCATGAAAGGCGGCGGCTACGGCTTCTGGATGGACATCATCCTGGGCATCGTCGGCGCACTGGTGGGCGGCTTTAT
>JBATYG010000394.1:0-3363 GCA_049673945.1 Occallatibacter sp. | reverse complement strand
CTCCAGACCCACTCTTCCCAGGCCGCCTAAGACCCACTCAACAGGTACCCACTAAAAAATAAGTGGGCACCTCATGACACACTCTCCAACTGTCAACAGGGACTGGCCGTACGCTTACGCTTCAAGTACGATCGGAGACTTCGATAACATCGCTGGACCGAACTTGGCTGCGAGCAACCATAGAGAACTCTTGGATTCCGGAATGCTATCAAAGCGCCGAAAGCTGTGTTTTACCGTGTCCAGGTTTGGCGTTACTCGGTCCTTAGCCAGCGCGAACCCGACTGGAATTTTTGTTGGTGTTAGCAGGCTCATTACTCGTAGAGCCCCAATCCCCCCACCGGTATTCCCACGGAGATCGATTATCAGGCTGTCTATCTCTCCCAACGCTGCAAGAGACCGGGAGATTTCGCTGGCCACCTCAATTCCGACGAGCCCAGGAAACATGGCGATCTTCAGATATCCCACACTATCGCTCAAATGCCGCGCCTCAACCAGCTTCGGTTCGACGAAGTGTAACTTTTTCCCTTTTGGGCGGGCCACATCAACGATTACCCTGCGCTTCTTCTCATCCGCTCCGACCACTTCTACGCTTGTCTTCTCGCCCATCGTGAACACAGGATGTTCTGGCGGGATGATGTTTTGATCATCGACGCTCAGGAGAATATCTCCTGGCTCTATACCGGCAGCGGAAGCGGCGCCACCTGTATGCACGTCTTGAAAGATCCAGCGCTTGCCGTACTCTGTCTCATCTTCCAGGTAGGTCGCGCTCAGCGCTGCGCGGCTTGACGCCCTACGCGCACTGCGATGGAAAAATCCGAGATGCGAGGTTTGTAGTTCCTTCAAGAGATCGCTGACTTCCTTCTCAAACTCGGCTGGTACCTACCTCTGTTAATCCAACAGTAGATAGTCCGAATCGACTGAGGAGGGGCTGCAGCCGAATTTGCCCCGCAGTGTAGATGTCCGGTCTGTCGCAACATCTCTTCAGAATTCCCGACTAATTTGAGGGAGACTGCATCGCCCGGGGAGACCGTGTGGATCAGTTCTTGGTCTTCAGACCCGGAAACAGATTGAAAGAACCCTCGCGCATGATGGCTATGGCTTGAGCACCGGTCAAATCAGCGTCCGGTGAGATCGTCGCACCTTGGCTCCTAGCATTTTTTCAAATTCCAGCACGGAGTGCAGTAATCCCTTGCCGAGAACCGAAAGCGGCCGATCCTGCGGAAGCATTGCAACGTCGAACTTCGGGACCGGACGTGGGGTGACATTGGGCCATTCGTCGGGCGATCTGGGAACGCTCAGCGAAAGAATAGGACGAATGTCCGGGGGTGAGGCGTCGCGCGCCGTGAGCGGGGCTCCGAGAGCCCACCGCTCCCGGAGGGTCCGGATTACAGAGGTATGGCGATACTCCTCGTTGACTACGGTGCGCGGCGGAATCCATGCAGAGATAGCGATGGCTGGCAGTCGCTGGCCCAGGCGGTTGAATGTGAACCCCATCTGACCTTTCGGTGCACTGGGATCGGGTGGCGGAGCCGACGGCGGGGGAACGTGGTCATAAGTCCCCCCCCGCCTCGTCGAAGACGACCATCAATAGCGTGTTGAGATAGTTCGATCCGTCGGACGATGTTGAGGTCCGTATCGCATCGTAGATCTGCGCGAGCAAAGCCTCGCCCCCGAGCAGAGAAGAAGGCTCATCCATTGGCAGGCCATGCACCAGCGCGGAGATCGGCGGGTGCATATCGTTATGGCCATGCCACATGTTCGGCTCGATGAATGAGTAGTTCGGGAGACGGCCCTTCCTGGCGTCATCCAGAAAGTCGTCAACCGTCAGGAAATTCGTCGCGAAACGGCTATGCAATTGCGACGCGTGAATGATTCCGGTGAACGACGCGGGGCTCGGCGAATCGCAATAGACGCGCCATGTGAGGCCTTTCGATTCCAGCCGCTGAAAAATCGTTTCCGCAGTGTTGTGGACCGGAAAGGCGGCCGCAGGAGGGAAGTTGATGACATATCCTGAAGTCGTCGCTGCATGGAAGAAAGAACGGTTTGTGAAGGTCTGCGACGGCACTTCGCAGAACCAATGGTCGAAGGTGGCGAAGCCGCGGCCGAGTGCCGAAAGAACCGGCATCTGCTCCGGTGTATACCCCATCATGATCTCGGAGTACTCTTCAAACGTTGGCTGCCGTCGTCTCTCAGCGGTAAAACTACTGATGTAGTCGGCCACGAACCCATCCATTGTAGGCTGTTGACGCGGATAGTCCGGCGCGTTGTATGGAGCTACCATCTTCGCGAGTGGCATGAAGCGGTTCTTCGGATCCTGGATGCCAAACAGATCAGTATTTAAGTGCGGGTATTCCTCGCCCGGGTCGGGTCGCGGTGTGTTCATGTTTTGCGCTATACCGTAGCTCACGAACTTTCGGTCCGCTCCATACTGGGCCCACTCAGGGATAGGATTCTTGAGGTCCTTGTTGATCACACCTTCAAACGATTTGACCTCGCCCGGTTCATAGGGTCGCCCCAGCAAATGGTCGAAGGAGCGATTCTCGAACATAACTACAACGAGATGGTCGAGTGCATTTTTCGGATCGGCTACAGGCTTGGCCAACTGCGCCGAAGCGATCACGGGGATTCCGGCGGAAATAGCCGTTGCGCCAGCAAGCTTCGTGAATTGGCGGCGAGTCATCTCATCTACGCTCTTGCTCGACTTCTTCATGCTTTCCTCCTTATGCAGGATGGATTTGTCGGCCCGCTAACCCTCTGTGAAACTTGAAGTAGTGGAGTTGAAATATCCACATCAACCGAGAAAATCAATGAATCAATCAGGTGACCGCCCACTTTATGCTCCAAAGTCGATTGTTCGATTCTCCGTTGCCCGCTCGTTCACCGTCAGTACAGACATTCCCTCTTGGTTCTTATTAGGCAAGCGTTCCCCTTCTAATTCACGACCTTAGATAATATGGCGGAGCACGCGACGACAACTGTCAGAAGTGACAGTTGGAATGACGGTCGACCCCGAGAAAGCGATCGTGCTGAAATCGTGAGCGGTTAGTGCAACTCTCGGAAGGAAATTCCAAGTCTCGATAAAGTCAAATGCGCTCTTTGACTGTATGCTTGGCGGATGATCACCATACCGTAAATTACTATTTAGGCAATAGATACACCCGTATTGTTAACCCAATAGTAAATAGGCCGGATTGACCGGGGGGGCCTGAAGCTGACTTTGTCCCGAAGAACACTACCCCTCCACCGTAAGCGTACGGCCAGTCCCTGTTGACAGTTGGAGAGTGTGTCATGAGGTGCCCACTTATTTTTTAGTGGGTACCTGTTGAGTGGGTCTTAGGCGGCCTGGGAAGAGTGGGTCTGGAG
>JBATYG010000393.1:0-7258 GCA_049673945.1 Occallatibacter sp. | reverse complement strand
TTCGCGCGCAGATGCTCACCGAGATGGCGCGCATGAGCGTGGAAGACGGGCTGGTGATGCAGATTCATCCCGGCGCGGTGCGGAATCACAACCAGCAGATCTTTGAGCGCTACGGGCGCGACATGGGGGCTGATATTCCGGGGCCAACGAACTACGTGAGTGCCCTGAAGCCGCTGCTCGATCGCTTTGGCAACGAGAAGGCCCTAACGTTGATTCTCTTTACACTGGATGAGACGACGTACAGCAGGGAACTGGCGCCGCTGGCGGGGCACTATCCATGCCTGCGGCTGGGGCCGCCCTGGTGGTTCCACGACAGCCCGGAGGGCATGCAACGCTTTCGCGAGCAGGCGACGGAGACGGCGGGCTTCTACAACACGGTGGGCTTCAACGACGATACGCGGGCGTTCCTGTCGATTCCAGCGCGGCATGACGTGGCGCGGCGCGCGGACTCGGCTTTTCTGGCGCGCCTGGTGGCCGAGCACAGGCTCGATGAGGACGAAGCAATGGACCTGGCGCAGGAGCTGACCGTGCGGCTGGTGCGGAAGGCGTACAAACTTTGAGAAGTGGTGGCCTTCGTTCGACACCAGGGAAGTCGCGGTTGGAGGTTATCTGCCCAAAAAGGCGAAAAAAACGGTAGCCTTCGTTCGACACCTCTTCGACCCTCTGCTCAGCCTGCAGCCGCCGCCCGTACGCGTGCCAGCAGGTCGATGTAGGCCCTTGCGGCTTCAGTGATGGTCTCAGGATGACCGGCGTCGATGGCGGCGAGATTCACGAGATCGCTGCCGACACCGAGCGCACGTGCGCCGGCTTTGAGAAAGCTTTCAGCAGATTGCAGTGTTACGCCACCTGTCGGAATAAGCCTGAGGTGCGGAAAGGGCGCCAGCAATGATTTCAAATAGGTTGCTCCGCCGAGGGCCGAGCAGGGAAAGATCTTCACGTAGTCAGCGCCCGCATTCCAGGCGGTGATGGCTTCGGTGGGCGTGAGGGCGCCGGGGATGGAGATCTTCTGGGCGGCCTTTGTGGCTGCAATCACCTCTGGATGCAAGCTGGGGCTGACGACGAACTCCGCGCCCGCTGCGATGGTGGCCTGCGCTTGGGCCGCGGTGGTAACGGTGCCTGAGCCGAGCAGGATTTTGTCGCCGTGTCTGGTCTTCAACTCGCGGAGCAGATCGATAGCTCCCGGTACGGTCATGGTGACTTCGACGACGGTGACGCCGCCGGCGAGCATTGCCTTAACAACGGCGTGAGCCTGAGCCGAAGACTTTGCGCGCAGAACGGGGATTAGGCCGACGCGCTCGATGATTTCCTGCGTTGATTCAGCCATCTTGTGCTCTTCCTTATCGGGCAATGCGAGCCGAGTCGCCCTTCATGGCGCGCTCAACTTCGGCGAGGGTAGCCATGCTGGTGTCGCCGGCCGTGGTCATGGCGAGGGCGCCGTGGGCAACGCCGCAGCGCACCGCCCAGTCGATGGGTTTGCCGGCGAGCAAGCCGTAGATGAGGCCCGAGGCGAAGCTGTCGCCACCGCCGACGCGGTCGAGAATGTCGATCTCGCGCTGCGGGACATGAACGCTCTGATCCTGATAGAGCGCGATGGCGCCCCAGGCGTTGCGGCTTGCCGTGTGCGCGGTACGCAGCGTGCTGGCAACGAGCTTCAGGTTGGGGTAGGCGGCAGCCACTTCGCGCAGCATCTCTTCGTAGGCGGCGAGCGGCAGTTCAGCAAAGTCGTCGCTGACGCCCTTGACGGCAACGCCGAGCATGGCGGAGAAGTCTTCTTCGTTGCCGAGCAGCAGATCGACCTTGCGAACGAGCTCTCGATTCACCTGCTGCGCCTTTGTCTTGCCGCCGATGGATTTCCAGAGGGATTCGCGGAAGTTCATGTCGTAGGAGACAAGGGTGCCTACGGCGCGTGCGGCTTCCATGGCTTCAGCGGCGACCAGAGCAGTGGATTCGGAGAGCGCAGCGAAGATGCCGCCGGTGTGCAGGCACTTCGTGCCGTTCTCACTTCCGAAGATTATCGGCCAATCAAAATCGCCCGGTTTGACCTGGCTGATGGCAGTAAGGCCGCGATCGGAGCAGCCCACGGCGGCGCGAAGTCCGAAACCGCGCTCAGTAAAGTTGAGCCCATTGCGCGCGGTGCGCCCAACGCCATCGAAGGCGACCCATTTGAGCAGGCGGGGATCGACGCCGCCCTGGAGAATCAAGTCTTCAATGAGGCGTCCGACGGGGTTGTCCGCCAGGGCAGTGGCGATGGCCGTACGCAGGCCAAAGCAGCGGCGCAGGCCGCGGGCGACGTTGTATTCGCCGCCGCCCTCCCACACCTGAAAGTTGCGCGCAGTGTGAATGCGTCCTTCGCCGGGATCGAGGCGGAGCATGACTTCGCCCAGGCTGAGGCAATCCCAACGACGCGGAGTCTCGGGAAGAAGAATAGAATCCATACGATCAGTCAACCGTCCACTGACACTGTAACCCATCGAACAGGCGAAGACAGTCGCGTGCCGCGCGGCAAGTAAATTGCCGCGGCTGCGGCGGTGGCGAGGGACGGAGGTCGCGGGCGCAGAAGACGATTGCGGGATCGACCGGTTAAGATTGCCGGGAAGATTCACAGGGGAGAATGGATGAGTCAGGATCTTTTTGATCTGCACGGACGAGTGGCCGTGGTGACCGGGGGAACGACAGGGCTTGGTTATGCGGTCTCACTTGGGCTGGCCGGCGCGGGCGCCGACGTGGTGCCCAGTTCGCGCAGACTGGAACAGGTGGCCAGGGTTGCCGCGGAGATCGAGGCGCAGGGCAGACGCTCGCTGCGCGTGGCGAGCGATGTGCAGGATCGGGCTTCGCTGCAGGCCCTGCACGATGCAGTGCTGAAGGAATTCGGTAAAGTCGACATCCTGGTAAACGCGGCTGGGGTCACGCACAAGGCTCCGACGCTTGAAGCCGATGAGGCCGAGTGGACGCGCGTGCTGGATACAAACCTGACCGGCACACTGCGCGCGTGCCAGATCTTCGGGTCGACGATGGTGAAGGCCGGCTACGGCCGCATCGTTAATATAGCCTCTCTTACTTCATTTGTGGGGTTCTACCGTGTAGCCGCATATGCCGCCAGCAAAGCGGCAGTAGCCTCGCTCACGAGGGTGCTGGCAGTTGAGCTCGGGCAGACGGGCGTCAATGTGAATGCGATTGCTCCGGGAGTCTTTCCGACGCCGCTGAATGCTTCGCTGATTCAGGGCACGCCGCGGGGCGAAGAACTCATTCTGCGCACGCCGATGCGCCGCTTCGGCGAGGCGCGGGAGCTTGCCGGTGCGGCAATCTTTCTGGCCTCGGAGGCAGCGTCGTTTGTGAACGGAGAAGTGCTGGCAGTAGATGGAGGATTTCTGGCCAGCGGCGTAAATCAGTAGGACGGAAAACTTGAAGATCACGAAAGCATCTGTGAACATCACATCGCCGGGGCGGAACTTCGTCACGCTCAAGGTCGAGACCGACGAAGGCCTCCATGGCCTTGGCGATGGAACGCTGAACGGGCGAGAGCTCGCCGTGGCGAGCTATCTCACGGATCACGTGATTCCATGCATCGTGGGGCACAATCCTTTTGACACCGAGGACATCTGGCAATACCTGTATCGCGCCCCGTATTGGCGGCGTGGTCCGGTAACAATGGCTGCAATTGCGGCCGTGGATGTTGCGCTCTGGGACATTAAGGGCAAAGCGTTGAAGACCCCGGTCTACAACCTGCTGGGTGGGAAGAGCCGCGACGGCGTTCTGGTTTACGCCCACGCGAACGGCAAAGATATTGACCACGCGCTTGAAGATGTAGCCCGGCACAGGGATCTGGGATATCGCGCGATCCGTGTGCAGAGCGGCTTTGCGGGGTCGAGCACCTACGGCGTGGCGAAAGGAACGGGACGTTACGAGCCTGCGGAGCGGGGATTGCCCTCGGAGCAGAGCTGGGCGACGGAGCCTTATCTGCGCCACGTGCCGAAGCTCTTTGCCAAGGTGCGTGAGACGTTCGGCGAGGAACTGCACCTGCTGCACGACTGCCACCACCGGCTGACTCCGATTGAAGCAGGCAGGCTGGGCAGGGATCTCGAGCCTTTTCATCTTTTCTGGCTCGAAGATCCGACTCCAGCGGAGCTGCAGGATGGTTTTCGCGTGATCCGCGAGCATACAACAACGCCGATTGCCGTGGGCGAGGTCTTCAATTCCATCTGGGACGCGCATGATCTGATGCGCAACCAGTGGATCGACTACATCCGCATGACGGTGGTGCATGGCGGCGGGTTGACGCATTTGAAGAAGGTCGCCGATTTTGCGGAGTTGTATCACGTACGCACAGGATGCCACGGCGCGACGGACCTCTCGCCCGTATGTATGGCGGCGGCGCTGCACTTCGGCATGGCCGTTCACAACTTCGGTATTCAGGAACACATGCCGCACACGGACGAGACCGACCAGGTCTTTCCGCATAACTACACATTCAAAGATGGCATGATGCATCCGGGCGATGCGCCGGGGCTGGGCGTCGATCTGGATGAGAAGCTGGCAGAGAAGTTTCCGTATCAGCGGGCGTACCTGCCCGTAAACCGCAAGCTGGATGGCACGCTAACTGATTGGTAGGGTATGAGCGAAACCGCTCTGGAGAAGGATCAACTGGCCGACCCACCCGCGCTCGCGGGGCGCTGGACGGTCTGCGCCATGCTCTTTGTGGCAACCACGATCAACTACATGGATCGGCAGGTGCTCTCCATCCTGAAGCCCGCGCTCTCGGGGAGCGTTCTACATCTGCAGCCGCTGCTGCCGGGGTGGCCGACAGTTGAGGCGTCGATTCATCTCTCTGATGTCGATTACGGCAATATCCTCTTTTGCTTTCAAATTGCATACGCGCTGGGAGTAGTGTTTGCCGGACGTTTGGTAGACAGACTCGGATGCCGCAAAGGCTATCCGATTGTGACCGGACTGTGGAGCCTGGCAGCGATGGGTCATGCGCTGGTGCGCACCGTCTTCGGGTTCGGCGTGGCGCGGTTTCTGCTGGGACTGGGTGAGAGCGGGAACTTTCCTGCAGCAGTGAAGGCGACCGCGGAGTGGTTTCCACCGAAGGAGCGTGCGCTGGCCACTGGCATCTTCAACTCGGGGGCAAGCGTGGGCGCAATTGTGGCTCCGCTGGCCGTGCCATGGGTGGCGCTGCATTTCGGATGGCGCGCTTCGTTCCTGATCACGGGAATGTTCAGCGCGATCTGGATTGTGTGGTGGTCGGTTCGCTATCGAACGCCGAAGCAAAGTCCGGCATTGCGCGAGCCGGATAAGGACGCAGGCGAGCGTCCGGTTTTTGCATGGTGGAAGCTGCTGCGCTATCGGCAGGCGTGGGGATTCATGCTCGGCAAGTTCCTCACCGATCCGGTGTGGTGGTTTTTTCTTTTCTGGCTTCCCCAGTATTTCAACTCGCGCTTCAGTCTTGACCTGTCGCATCTAGGACCGCCGCTGGTTGTGGTGTATGTGCTCTCGACGGTGGGCAGTGTCTTCGGCGGATGGCTGCCGCGCGGATACATGAGGCTGGGTATGGCGCTCAAGCCGGCCCGTCTGGCCGCGATGCTTACCTGCGCGTGCCTGGTGGTTCCGGTGGCAGTCGCGGGCGGCCTGCATTCGGAATGGCTGGCGGTGGCGCTGTTGAGCCTTGGGGCAGCCGCGCACCAGGGCTGGTCGGCCAATATCTTTACCACGGCGTCGGATATGTTTCCCGGCGAGCATGTGGGGACGGTCGTGAGCTTCGGGCAGGTTGCCGGCGCGCTGGGCGGAGCAATCTTTCAGCCGATTGCGGGGCACATTCTTCAATTAACGCACAGCTTTGTTCCGTTGTTTGTGTACTCGGCTTCCGCATATCTGGTTGCCTTGTTACTTTTGAGAACACTGGCGCCGGGGCTGCGGCCGGCCGCACTGAACAGCTAAAGAAGAGGGAACAATCGATGGCGGCAACGCGCAAATTGCGCATGGGAATGGTGGGCGGGGGGCCGGGTGCTTTTATCGGCCCCGTGCACCGCATCGCGGCTGAACTGGATGGAAAAATTGAGCTGGTGGCCGGCGCCTTTTCGCAGTCGGCAGAGCGGTCGAAGGCCGCCGGCGAGGCGTACAAGATCGACCCGGCGCGCGCGTATGCGAGTTACGAAGAGATGATTGCGGCCGAGCGCGGCCGGCCCGACAGAATTGATTTCGTCGCGGTCGTGACGCCGAATCATCTGCATCTGCCGGTGACGCGGGCCGCCTTGAGTGCGGGTTTTCCTGTGATGAGCGACAAGCCGGCTACGGCAACTTACAGCGAAGCCGTGGAACTGGAGAAGGTGGTTGCGGCTGCGGAGTTGCCCTACGGCTTGACGCATACGTATGCGGGTTATGCGCTGGTGCGCGACGCGCGGGAGATCTGCGCGAGCGGCAAACTGGGCAGGATTCGCAAGATCGCGGTCGAATATCTGCAGGGCTGGCTGAGCAAACCGATCGAGAAATCCGGGCAAAAGCAGGCATCGTGGCGTTCCGATCCGGAGCTGAGCGGGCCCGGGGGCTGCATCGGCGACATCGGCGTACACGCATTTCACCTGGCCGAGTATGTGACGGGACTTAAGGTGACTGCGCTGGACGCTTCGCTGTTGTCAGTCGTTCCTGGACGGCGGGTGGACGACGACTGCACGGCTCTGCTGCGCTATGACAACGGAGCGAGCGGCGTGCTGATGGCTTCGCAGATTGCGGCGGGTGAAGGCAATGGGCTGCGGTTGCGCATTTACGGTGAAACGGGATCGCTGGACTGGCGGCAGGAAGATCCGAACCGCCTGCGGGTGAAGTGGCTCGATGGGCCGGAAGAGATCCGGCATGCGAGCGGAGGTTACCTGGGCAGCGACGCGCGCGCGGTAACGCGGCTTCCGGGCGGCCATCCTGAGGGGTACCTGGAGGCCTTTGCCGTGCTCTATCGTGAATTTGCCGATTGGCTGCTGGCCTGGGAGACAAATAAAAACGCTCCGCAGCCTGAGACGTTGCCAGGGCTCGTGGCCGGGGTGAGGGGAATGCGGTTTATCGATCGCGCGATTGAGAGCAGCAGGCAAAAGAGCTGGATAGAATTTTAGCTATACCCGATTTGCAGGAGCGATGGCATGAAGACGATCAAGGGACCGGCAATCTTTCTGGCGCAGTTTGCCGATTTGACCGCACCGTTCAACAGCCTTGAGGGATTGGCGACCTGGGCAGCGAAGCTGGGTTTTGCTGGCGTGCAGATACCGAGCTGGGA
>JBATYG010000392.1:0-13368 GCA_049673945.1 Occallatibacter sp. | reverse complement strand
CTGAGACATGCGAAAGCAATGGACTCAACCCGCCGTAAATTTCACTTCAAATCCTTCCGGGAATTCGTACCCGCGCTTCGCCGCAGTCCACATGGATTCAATCTCCACTCGTCCGCGCTCACCGCTTGCGTAATGTTGATATGGTTCGTGAAGATCGGTACGAGCCGGATAGTGGCGAATCGGTCACGCCCGAACTATCTGAAATAAGAAACCAGTACAGAGGCTTGTTCCTAACTGATGCCGCTCAAACCACTCCAGCTTGGATCATCCTATCGCTTGTGAAGTGCTCAACGCATCCGCCGAGGGCAGCGGATGTGCCTGCTTCAGCGCGAATGAAAAGCAGCTGCCGCGTCCAGGCTCGCTCGTAACCATTAGTTCCGTGCCATGCCGCTCTGCGAGCCATTTGCCAAGCGCCAGGCCCAGTCCGGAGCCACGCTGGCTCAACTCGCCCGCCCGCGCCGCGCGATAGAAGCGATCGAAGATTCGAGGCATGTCTTCAGCTGAGATTCCCATGCCAGTGTCGCGCACCGCAAGAATAATGGACTCACCCGATGTCGCAGCGCTCAACACCACCGATCCCCCCGGCGGAGTGAATTTGCTTGCATTCTCCAACAGAATTGACAGCAATCGCGAAATGCCCGTCGGGTCGCCGAGCAGTGCAAGATCATTGTTCTGAATTTCCGTACGAAAGTCGATTAGCGCCAACTGCATGGTTGTTTTCCATGTCTGCTCGATTCTCTGGAAGATCTCGCCCACTTCGATCGGCACTAACGCGACAGCCTCAGCCCCGCCATCGGCGCGGGCCAGAGACAACAGATTCTCGATCAGGCTGGTCATCCTGATCGTCTCTTCATGCAAACGCTTCAGGATGGCGCGATATTCGTCCCCCTCTCGCGGCCGATAAAGCGCCACTTCAATTTCCGTGCGCAAGAGCGAGATCGGTGTGCGCAACTCATGAGAGGCGTTCCCGGTAAACGCCCGCACGCTGCCAAAAGCTTTATCAATCCGTTCCAGCATTTGATTCAACGTTCTGGAAAGGTGGGATATCTCGTCCTCAGCCTCTGACACTGGCAGGCGTAGATCAAGATTCCAATCATTGATCCGGCGAGCCTCCGCCGCCAGCAAGCCCACGGGCCGCAGTGCCTTCCTGCTCATCCAGTGACCGCCCAGCGCAGCCAGCAAAATGACTGCCGGAGTCAGCAACAGTAAATCGGCGCCAAAACTCTCAAGCAGCACCATCGACTTATTCAAGGCGACGCCCGTCTGCACCGAGTATCGCTTTCCTCTTACCGTGATGGGATATGCGAGAACTCGCACGTAGCGGGTGCCTTGATGGAACTCTGAAGTCGTTCCCTGGCTGGGTAGGCTACTCGGCTTTGGCAACTCTGGGTTCTCTTCAGCCATACGTTTGGAACGGAAGATCCAGTTGCCATTCTGGTCCATTACCTGCAACCACTTGCCGTCATCTTTGATCGAGTAAATTAGGTTAAATTCTTCTCTCAGATCTTCAATGCTCCGGGTCGGGCCTTCATGGGCAAGCAACAATTGCACATCTTCCGCACGCTCCTGCAGATCGTGATACTCCGTGGAATCGACACTGCGCCGCAACATCCACCAGCTCGTTACACTCAACAGGCATGCGGCTGTCGCAAACATGGCGAAGTACCACAGCGAGAGCCGAATTCTGATCGGAAGGACATTCATCTTCGCGCACTCTCCACCTCTTGTGTCGCGCAATCGAGAAGGTACCCTGATCCGCGCACAGTGTGAATCAGTTTCTGCCGGTATGGAGCGTCAATCTTGCTGCGCAGAGAATTCACAAGAACGTCCAGAGCCCCGTGGCTCACGCAAGGATCGGAACCCCACACGCCTTCCATCAAACTCTGCCGTGGCACGCATCGTCCTGCGCTTCGTATCAGGGACACGAGCAGGCTAAACTCTGACCGAGTGAGGTCGACATGGATGCAGTCCCGCGTCACTGACCGCCGGATCAGATCGACAACCAGATCGCCCATTTCGATCCTGCCATCGCTGTCGTCTCGGCGCGGCCGTGTGATCGATTGAAGCCGCGCCACCAATTCCGGAAACGAGAATGGTTTGGTCATGTAATCGTCTGCGCCTAGGTCAAGCCCGCGAATAATATCGTCTTCTCCATCGCGAGCAGTCAGCATCAACACGCGTGTCAGGCACGAACGCTCGCGCATCGCTTGCACAAGTTCATAACCATCGCGGCGGGGCAAGCCAATATCCAGCAGAATCGCGTCGAATTCGTAAGCCGTAGCGATCTCCAGACCTGTCTCGCCATCCCTGGCAGTCATCACGGCGCAATCGCGCTCCTGAAGTCCCACGCGCAACAACTCCAGCATGCGAGGTTCGTCTTCAATGACCAGTATGCGCATCGATTCCATATTCCCCATCTTCCTGGGGGGCGCCGGTAAGGCACAATTCACTTGAGATCGCCCGTTTGACACAATTTCAGCACATCTGAGTAGCGATCTGGATGCCGACAAATCAACCTTAGAGTTTATTTATCGAACCATTAACGCAGCGTTAACAATTCCTCGTCTTTGGTCAAGTCTCGACCTCACCTTAGAACTTATTCATTGATCCGTAAAGAACACGTTACAGCCATAGCGCAAGCTAACGTTCAGCAATGCCACCACCAACTGCGATGTTGCAGCTTCGTCACGGTTAAGGGCGCAGCTCAAGGAGCGTTATGCGAACCAAGGCACCTATGCTACGATTCCTCCTCATTCTTTTACTGTTCGTTCCCTGCTTAGCAGGCGCGACAACAGGCGACAAAAGCGTCCCCGGAGGCACCGGCAGCGTAAGCGGCACTGTCAAGGACGCAGCTGGCGCCGTGCTGCACGGTGCGCAGGTTGTGCTTCAGCCATCGGCTACAACAGTGTTGTCTGACGCACAGGGAAGCTACCTGATTTCAAACGTAAAACCCGGCACATATACCGTGACCATCTCGTATGTCGGCTTCGCCACTTCGGTGAACACGATTGCCATGACTGCCGGTCAGGTGATGCAGCTGGATGTAACTCTGAACGTCAGCTCAACCAGCCAACGAGTAGAGGTAACGGCGAACCTGGTGGGCGATGCCGCCGCAATCAATGAGCAGCGAGTGTCAGACAACATTCTGAATGTTCAGACCGATACCCAGATTCAGAGCCTGCCCAATGCAAATATCGCAGACGTGGTCGGACGTATGCCCGGGGTGACGCTGCAGCGCAATGAGGGCGAGGGACAGTATGTGCAGATTCGCGGAACTGAGCCCAGGCTGAGTAACACGACCATCGATGGAGTGATCGTGCCCGGGCCAGACCCTGAGGTCCGGCAGGTAGATCTAGACACCATTCCGGCAGATTTGGTGGGCTCAGTCGCGATCAACAAAACGCTCTCGGCAAATCAGGATGGCGACGCGATCGGAGGATCGGTCGACCTGCGAATCAAGCAGGCGACATCGGACCGCCCCACGCTGATGATCCAGAGCATAGGTGGTTACACCCCAATCGACAATGGCCGGAAGGCATTTCAGATCACCTCATCGGCCGGTTTCCGCTTCGGTCCGGATAGCGGCCAGGGCAAGCGCTTCGGCCTGATGCTCGGGTACAGCTATGACTACAACGGCCGCGGTATTGATGACGTAGAACCCGTGCCCGATTTTGACGGTAACGGGAACTTGACTTACGACAATCTTTATATCCAGCAATATCTGTACGACCGCACCCGCTATGGTATGGCCGGCAGTCTGGATTACAAGCTCAATGAAGATTCTGATTTATATGTACATGGCTTGTTCTCTAACTTCCGGGACTACGGTCAGAAGTATGCCTACCAGCTAGCTTTCGAGGACAATCCGAAGTATAAGACGAGCGTTCGCCGTCCAAACCTGCAGATTGCAGATTTGGCCATTGGTGGCAACCATGTATTCAATCACTCATTCTTGAGATATCAGATCGCCGCCGCGCATTCGCGCTTCGGGGGGGCTGCCGGCAATCCAGGAGCTGAATTTAAGGTCGCAAAACACAGTCCAATCGGCACCGACTGCGACTTCGTACCGGGGCCCAGTCAGTATCGGCCGCAGTATACCTGCAACGTCGCCGGGAATCCCACTATGGATCCGACCCAGTATTTTCTGGACACGATTGATCTCACATCTGGACAGGCTACTCAACTCAACCTGCAAGCCGGCGCCTCCATGGGGACCAACTATCACCTGGGCAGCCACTTTTCTACCTTCGAGTTTGGCGGACAGTTCCGCAACGAACATAAGGGCCAGGATGCCTACTCTCCTGAATACGACTCGAACGACAACACAGCAATGAGTCAGTATTTGGGCACGTTCACGAACAATCATTTTTATGGCGGAAGCTACCGTCTGGGACCGGTGACCGAATTTTCCAAGATTACCGGCGATCTGTCTGCGAATCCAGAGAACTTCACTCTGGACGAAGGCACCACCCACCTCCAGTCAGATGCAGCCAATTACAACCTGCAAGAGCGAATCTCGGCTGGCTACATCATGAACATCATTCAGTTCGGCCGCTTTCATCTGCAGACCGGACTGCGCATCGAGGGCACGGTCACTTCGAATACTGGTTATCTCGTCGTGAATGACGCAGACGGGAACTACGTTTCGACGACGCCGCAATACGGGAGTGGCTCTTATGTAAATCCGTTGCCAAGCGTGCAGCTTCGCTACAGCATCGACAAGGATTCTGATATTCGCGCAGTCTATGGACGTGGCATCTCACGTCCCGATCCCTACCAGCTTGTGCCCTATATCACCGAAGACCAGTCGACGACACCCTATACGATCAATATTGGCAATCCGGCAATCGTCGCAGAGCATGCAAACGACTACGACCTCCTCTATGAGAGGTATCTGCCCGCAATTGGAATGATTCAGGGAGGCTACTTCTACAAGCAAATTTCGAAACCCATCTACGGCCAGCAATCGATCATCCCCTCCACCGGCTCGGCGTTATCGCAAGCCTACGCCGGAGATTTGGTGTTCCAGGAAGTCAATGGCGATCATGCCTGGGTGCAGGGGTTCGAATTCGCATACCAGCAGCACCTAAATCATCTTCCGGGTGTGCTCGGCGGCGCGCGCATCAATGCAAACTTCACCTATACCAATTCGAAGAACTACAACCTCATCGGTCGCACCGACGATCCGGCCCTAGTCGGGCAAGCTCCGTACTCCTGGAACATGGGCCCTGCGTATGCTACGAAGCGTGCCCTGGTCACATTCGGTATTTCGCATAACGGCGCGAATATATATGCCTATCAATACCAGAATGCGGGACCTGGCGCTGTTGACTTCGGAGTCGCAGGGCCATTCGGCGATAACTACTTCTACGCGCATACGCAGGTGGATGCAAAGGCGACATACTATCTCGGCAAAGGCTTCTCTGTAATGGCCATTGGCGAAAACATGAACAACGCAGTGTTCGGTTTCTATAATGGCAGTCCACAGTACATGGTTCAGCGTGAGTACTACAAACCAACCTATTCTGGCGGTGTCCGCTGGACCCAACACCATGAGTAGCGTATCGACAGGTGCGTGGAGGCCATCTTTCACGCGCCTGCCTTCCATCATGCTGCATACCGAGCTAACCAACTGCGTGCAGAACTAATTGGCTGAGGGCTGAACTGATCTACGCAGGTGCATTGCATCCCAGGAAAGTGTCCATGAAAAAAGTTGTTTTGGTTTCAGCGTTAATCTCACTGGGCAGTCTTTTCGCTTATGCCCAACCGTCGCCGCCACTCATACAACAACAGACCATCCCATTGCCAGGAGTAGTTGGCAAGTTCGACCATTTCGCATTTGATCCCGCAGGTAAACGCCTGTTCGTCGCCGCAACCGGCAATCACTCCGTCGAAGTCATCGATCTGACCGCCGGCAAAGTTCAGCAAAGCATCGCAGGCCTGGGCAAACCTCACGGACTGGCGTGGGTCGCCGCCACGGGCAGCCTGTACGTGGCAGATGGTACGCTGGCCGAACTGAGAGTTTACAAGGGAGTGCCGCTCGCTCTTGCCGGCAAGCTGAAGTTGTCCGACGACGCCGACGACATGGTCTACAACAAGACCACGCATTTGCTCTTCGTCGGCCACGGGGGCAGCGATTCTGCCAATCCGGCGCGTATCGCTGTAGTCGACACAACGGACCTAAGCCTGATCACCAACATCACCGTCGCCACCCATCCGGAAGCTCTTGAGATCGACCCTCAAGAGCAGCGCGTCTTTGCCAATATCGCTGACGCCGGTGAGGTTGCGGTCATGGATGGCACAGGTAGGGGGATCACCGATCAATGGAAACTTAACCGGGCTGCCGATAATGTTCCTCTCGCTTTTGACGCGGAACATCATACGATCTATATCGCGTGCCGCAAACCAGCGACGCTCATCGCCGTCGATGCTGCATCTGGAAAGGAGATCTCAGACGTCTCCACAGGCAGCGGCGCAGACGATCTCTTTTACGATTCAGCTTTGCATCGCATCTATGTGATCGACGGGGTAGGCGAGGTAGACGTATATCAAGTCGATTCGCGAAAGGCTCTTCAACCCCTGGGCGTCATTCGCACCGCCGCTGGCGCAAAAACAGCCCTCTTTGTGCCTTCACAAGCTCTGCTCTATGTGGGCATTCCCGGCATCGACGGCCATCCCGCCGAGATTCGCATTTACTCCGCTGCATCTTCGCGAGGCAACTAGTGAAACCAGGCGCTTTCAACCGTTTCCTGATCGCACAACTCGTTCTTATCGCCACATCCCCACTGTTTGCACAGATCCGGTCAAGCCCACACACAAATTCAACGGAAGAGTTGAAGTTCGTCGTCATCGTTAGCCGCCATGGTGTCCGTTCACCAACCGGCAAGACGGATCAGCTCAATCAATACTCCGCTCAGCCGTGGCCTGGATGGAGCGTTCCGCCGGGCTATCTCACCGAGCACGGCGCAAAGCTGATGACTCTCTTTGGAGCCTACGATCGCGAGCTGCTCGCAATGCAAGGGCTGCTCTCTTCCAGTGGATGCGCGGACGCGGAGCGTATATCGATCCTCGCGGACTCGGACCAGCGCACCCGAGAAACCGGCAAGGCTCTTGCTTCGGGTTTATTACCAGGGTGCCCCATCCCCATACATGCTCTCCCAGAAGGGACCCCGGATCCTCTCTTCCATTCGATCGAAGCAGGCGTCGGTCATCCGGACAAACTCATCGCGGCTGCCTCGGTCTCCGGACGGATCGGCAATAACCCCGCAGGCCTCGTGGAAGCCTACCGCCCGCAACTACAGGCAATGGAAGAAGTGCTGGCGGGCTGCCGCGAAGGCACAACATGCTCCAATCCAGAGAAGTCCCTGTTCGATATCCCTGCGTCCCTTACTCCCGGCGCTAAAGACCATCTTGTCGATCTAAAGAGCCCTTTAGGCACGGCTGCGACCATGACGGAGAACTTCCTGCTTGAATACACAGAGGGCTTCGACAAGGCTCAGGTTGGCTGGGGCCGGATCGATAGGAACAAGCTTCGTGAGTTGCTGCAGCTTCACACGGCAAGTGCAGACATTGAGCGGCGCTCCAGTTATATCGCTCGCGCGCAATCCTCTAACCTTATCAGCCATATTCTCAATTCCATGCAGCAAGCCGTCGCCCAGAAACCTGTCGCCGGAGCTTTAAGCAGGCCCACAGACCGCCTCCTGATCCTTGTCGGCCATGACACAAATCTCTCCAATGTCAGCGGCGCGCTGGGTCTTTCCTGGCTCATCGATGGCCGTCGCGACGACACTCCGCCGGGCGGCGCACTTGTTTTCGAACTATGGAAAAATACCGCCAAAAACAACTTTTCGGTGCGCACTTTCTACACGGCGCAAACTCTCGATCAGATGCGCAATGCCACGCCGCTTAACGCTGGAAATCCTCCCGAACGCGTGCCGGTCTACGTACCCGGATGTGGCCAGTCCGATACCTCCTGCGAATGGAACGGATTTCAACACTCATTACGGACTGGAATCGATTCGCAATTCGTGGAGTGATCTGCCGCGCACCCCGAACGCACTTCGCTGTCCACGGCAGAGTTGATCCCTTTCAGAATCACCGGTGAAGCAGAATCATTATTTTCGGCGTCTCTGGAAAGGTGCGCTTGCGGCCCATTGAGTTGTCCTGAGGGCCGCAAGCCATCAGTGTTATCTAGTTCACCGCCTGCGTGAACCCGGCCGAGACGCTTCCGTTGTCGTTGGCGTCGCCCGTGTAGGTCGCCGTCAGAGTAATGGAGCCCGCGGTCCCGAGCCCAAGCTTGCAGTGGCCGCCGCCCCCCGACAGCGTTCCCGTGCAGGCTTCCCCGCTGCTGGCGCTGACGGTTACGCTCCCTCCCGGATTGCCCGGACCGACCGTGAAGTCCACCGTCACTACTTTTCCAACGTTCGACGGATCGGGGGTGACGCCGGTGATGGTAGTAGTGGTGGTGGCTGGATTGATCACTAACGCCACCGCAGTGCTCGTCACCGTCGTGTAGTCCGTGGTATCCGTAGGCGTGAACTTCACCGAGAGGGACTGCGTGCCGGCGGCGAGCACCTTGCCGCTGGCCGGCGTGTACACAAACGTGCCGGGAATGCCGTTGGCTGTCGCGTCCAACTGGGTTGCGCTCAGCGCCGTCCCATAGGTGATCGGAGACGGCGTGGCCCATGTGACTACGCTGACCACCTTCTCCGCGGCCGTTTGGCCTGTGGCAGAAGCCGCCTTATACACGTCGTCCGATGCCCACTCGGCCGTCACTTTGCAGGTCCCAGTTCCCTTGATCATGGTTACGGTGGCCCCGGAGATTGTGCATACCGTGGCCGGCGCCACCGTGAGGGTCGGGATCGTGCTTGCATTGGTGGTTGCTACCACCGTATAGGTCGACTGGTACGCAGCGGCGGCGGGGACAGTCACGCTCACCATCGGGAGAATCGCTCCTGCTACCGTTGTGGTCTCGGTGACCGTTGGCGCCGCAGTGTAGTTGCTGTTCCCCGGCTGGCTCATCGTTATCGTGCAGGCATTACCAACTTTGGCCGAGGTCATCGTGTACGTCGCACCATTGTTGGAGCATGCTCCGGCGCTGCCAAAGGTGATCGGCAGTCCGGAACTGGCCGATGCCACCACCGTGAAGCTGCTATTGTTGATCGCGGTTGGAGGAGCGGGCGCAGTGATCGTGATCGTCTGGTTTGACTGCGTCTCGTTCACGATGATTGGCGCTGAAGTCGCGCTTGGGTAAACCGGAACCGGCGTCTGTGTTCCTGCTGGCGGTTCGGATGGAGTACAACACGGTGCAATCGCATTTCCTGAGTACACAGCCGTCAAAGTGTTGTTGCCGGCTGCGAGTTGTGACGCACTGAGGGGCATACTTGCCGCGCTTGAATTGACGCCGGCCGGCAGCAGTATTGCTGTTTCCAGTAAGGTATTCCCGCTCATGATGCTCACCGTGCCGCTCGGCGTACCTCCACCGGCGGGAACGGCGGTAACCGTGGCCGTCAAAGTGGTGGCCTGGCCGTAAGTGAGAGTGGATGCCTCCACGGCCAGATTCACGCTCAACGAGTTGGAGACTTCCTTGCCGGTGTTTTGGTAGGCGCCAATGTCAATGCGTGAACTCTTGGTCCTGGGATTCCCGAGAATGTCGGTGGCGCCATAGATGGAACCAGGTGAACTTCCGTCTGGGTCACACCAGCCAACGCTGCATGGCAGACTGGTGCTTCCGGCGCCGACGGCCGGCGAGGAAGAGATGGTTTCAAGGTTGACGGGTGCATCTCCCAGATCGACGAATTCAGGATCAGCGTTCACCGAGTTTGCATCTTCCCCGCTGGTGGTCTGCCAAGTCGCAAAATCCGGGTAGGTGGCTACGTCTCCCCACAAGATCGACGTTCCTTCCAGGTATCCAGCGGCCGAGTCGTACAGGTTCCAATTAAGCGTTGCCGGTGGTGGAGGGTATATCAGCGACAGAGGGTATGCCTGAGTAAAGGGGACGTAGCTGTTGATCCACATATTCGGAGAAGTAGAGTAGGGTGAGGCCGCTGACTCGTAAATTAAGTTGTTTTCGAAGAAATCCCCCTGAGCGTTGCCCACCTGGTACTGAATCTGGAAATCGCCGCTAGGGGTGCCCTCAGAGTCGTTGCCAGGCTGGGTGCCGTTGTCGAACAGAGTGTTGTTGACGAAGACGTCGTGGTAGCTGCTGCCCCCTCCATTGCTGCCGCCGCCCTTGGTAGTCGCGAGCGCATAACCGCCGATGGAGTTGCCGCAGGCGTTTTCGTAATAGAAAAGGTTATTACGCACCGTAACATTCATGCCGTAGCAGGGATATGTACCCGTGGCAGGGGTTCCGACGCCTACTACGCCGGTGGGCCACTCGTTGCCGCTGGCCAGGCATCTTTGATTTTCGCTTGTCGTCTCGATGCCGTAGTCGACTTGCATGACCACATTCCGTTCGAACGTGACATAGGCGCAGCCGTCACAATAGAGTCCATCCGCGTCGTATTCAGCATCTTCACCCGGATTCCCAATTCCGCTGATGTTGTAGACAGTGTTTCCGCTGACGACACCCCAACCAGCTTGGTCATATCCAGTGGGGCCAGTTCTTTCGTATCCAATGATGTCGATGCCGATGTTGTTGTTGTCATGGACGAGATTATTGGTGATTTGAAAGTGGGTCACGTTCCCATTCAAAGTCATCGATTCGCTTTCCCCAGTCCGCAGATTGTAAAGTTCGTTGCCGCTGACAATCAGGTTGCTGATGGGGGTCTGCGAGGTGCCATAAGCGAACAAACCGCAGGCGTTTCCGTTCTTCGCAGTCGTCGCAATGTCGTGGATGATATTGTTCAGGATCTGGACACCAGTGCCGGAGCCTGTGATCCAGACGCCACATGGAACCCCCTTACTGCTGGAAAGGTTCCTGATTTCAAATCCTTTGACGGTGATGTAGCTCAGGGTTCCCGAGATAGTGATGAGACCTTGCGTGCCCGACACGGTCAAATCCGTCCCATCGATCACCGCGCCCTGTACGGAAGTCCCAACCACTACTGGATCGCTCTGGAAGGTAATCGGCTCTCCCGCCAATCCGGAATTCGGGAAGTTTACAATCTCGTTGTAAACCCCTCCGATAACGTTCACTGTGGCGCCCGCCGTGGCTGTGCTGGCCGCGTGTTGGATGGTGAGCCAAGGCGCAGCCAACGTCCCCGGATTGCTATCGTTGCCAGTCGTGGACACATAGTAGACAGCTCCGACTTGTGCGGCCAACGACTGCGCCAGGAACAGAAGAAGCATAAAGGTCGCTGCACGCACGATCATGCCCGCATTCTGCAGAATCAAAAGATTCCGTTTCATCACTTCATCTCCATTTCCCCGGCGACGAGTGCATCGCTTTTGATGTCAAATTGGTTTTGAAATGTTACGGATGTTTTCGACACGCTATCTTCTACTGCCATTCAGAGTGGTTGTCAAGGGGAAATCGCAGGAAAGCGCGCTCGAAGCAATAAAAGCAAATAAAAAAGCTGCCTTAGGCGCGACCGAAAGCACCGGACTTGTTCCAAACAGCTGCAATTTACAGTCGAGAAGCCAGATTAGCAAAGGGAAGTATGCATTCGGCGGCGTCAGCTTGCCGTAAAACGAAAAAACTGGTAAGAATACGGAATATTTCATAGCGGTCCGCGCTGCGTTGCTGAATCGAAGAAGACTCGATCACGGATGCTGCCCGCGCGAGCATGGATTGCCACTGCGCTCTGGTCTGAGTGCGCTGCAAGCGCCTGCCGGCCCACTAAAAGGACCTGGTTGCCTGCGGATAAGCGCACGGCAATCGGAGGAGGAAGAAAAATGATCACCCGCCGAGAATGGGTCGTGGGCATGGGGATGGTCGCCGGCGCGGCCGTCGGGCGGCGTGACGTTTTTGCAGAGACGGCGGAGGTCGGCACCACGGACGCGCGGCAGAACCGACCTTTACCTCTGTCCGAGTTCGAGCCCCGCAGCATGCTGCAGGTGGCAGAATCGCACGTCCCGCGTGCACGGTTCCCGGTCATCGACTTCCACACGCACATCACGCTATCGGCTCGGTCCACGAACGGAGTGGCGCTCGCTGCCGAACGCGTATCCCTGGGATCGCCACACGAGTTGCTGGCGGTGATGGACCGGAAGAACATTCGGACCATGGTGAACCTGACGGGTGGGTACGGGCAGGGCCTCGCAGACACGATTGCGAAGTACGACCGTGCTTATCCGGACCGGTTTTTCTCCTTTACCGAGCCGTGCTACGAGCACTGGAAGGATCTCAATTATCCGCAGCTCCAGGCCGACGCCATTGCGCAAGCGCACCAGCAGGGCACACGCGGGTTGAAGATCCTAAAGACTCTGGGGCTGTATCTTCGCGAGGACATCACGACGGGCGCGCTGGTAAAGATCGATGACCGCCGTCTGGATCCGATGTGGGACTGCTGCGCACAGCTTGGCATGCCCGTCGCGATCCATGTTGCCGATCCGCTCGCGTTTTTCACTCCCACTGATCGCTTCAACGAGCGCTACGAAGAGCTCAGCAATCATCCTGACTGGTCGTTCTATGGGCGTGACTTTCCGAGTGTGAAAGAGCTGCTCGAAGCGCGCAACCGTGTCTTTGCCCGGCATCCTAAAACCCAGTTCGTGGCGTTGCACGTGGGCAACTGCGCAGAGAATCTCGCCAGCGTCTCCGAAAACCTCGATCAATTCCCAAATGTGTCTGTCGATATTGCCGCGCGCATCGGCGAGTTGGGGCGGCAGCCTCGCACTGCGCGCAAGTTCTTTGACAAGTTTCAGGACAGGATCCTCTTCGGCACAGACGCCACACCGCATGGCAATGAGGTTCCGCAACAGATGTTCGACGATAGGCTCTACGAGATCTACTATCGCTTTCTCGAAACGGACGACGAATACTTTGACTATGCGCCGGCGGAGGTTCCTCCGCAGGGACGATGGCGCATCTACGGCATCAATTTGCCGGAGGTAATTCTGCGCAAGATCTATTTTGAGAATGCCGCCCGCCACCTGGGCCTGAGCGCGTAGCCATGCATGCAGCCGCCGCAATTTGCCTGCTTGTGATGGTGTGTGCTCCGTTCACCGCGCCGGCTCAGAGCGCGGTCTTTGAGAGCGCCCGGGCCCTACGGGACGTCCCATTAGAGACCAATCCTGCGCTCGCATTCTGGCGCGAAGCTCGGCCTGTCTTTGCTGAACGCGGGAGCGATGGCGAGCTCCACTCACGTTACCGGACTGAGATTCGTTCGCGCTGGACCAAAAAGTCTCTGTACTTCCTCTTTATTTGCCCATACGACGAACTCTATCTGAACCCATCGCCGCATCCCGCATCCGAAACCTTCCGGC
>JBATYG010000391.1:0-2871 GCA_049673945.1 Occallatibacter sp. | reverse complement strand
GTCGTAGCCCTTGCCGCAGACGGTCTGCAGCACGGTGGCGGAGAGGCGCGGCTCGGCGGCGACAAGCTCGGTGAAGCGCCGCACGCCCTGGATATTCGGATCGGGATGGTCGGGATCGATGACCTTGCCGTCGCGCACGACGTTGTCCGCAAAGATGACGGTGCCGGGCCGGGAGAGTTGGAGCGAGAGCTCGAGATATTCGGGATAGCCTGACTTGTCCGCATCAATGAAGATCAGGTCGAAGGGATCGGCGCCGCCGGCGATCATGGCACGTAACTGGTCGGCGGCGGGGCCGACGCGCAGGTCAATTTGCGGGTCGGGGCGATCGAGGACGCCGGCGTTGGCGAGATTTGCTCGCGCTATCTCCGCGTGGTGCGGGTCCAGTTCGAGCGAAATCAACTCGCCGCCGGTAGGCAGGGCGCGCGCCAGCCAGAGCGTGCTGTAACCGCCGAGGGTGCCGAGTTCGAGAACGCGCCTGGCGCCGGTGATGCGCACCAGCAGATTGAGAAACTTGCCCTGCAGCGGCGTGACGTCGATGGCGGGCAGATGCGCGGCGCGGTTGGCCGCAAGAGCGGCGTCGAGAGCAGCGTCAGAGGGGGCAAGCTGGTCGCCGAAGTACGCATCGACGGCGGTCCACAGATTCTCCACGGCATCTTCTGAAGGCATCGGTCTCCTGAAAACGGTGTTTCGAGATTATTTCTCGCGAGCGACGACGAAGTCCGGAACCCATAGCAAAGCGCGCTTGAAGTCGGAATCGGGCAGCGGGGCCAGGGCCTGACGCGATTGCTCGGCATAGTGTTCGGCGGCGGTCATCGCGTACTCCACCGATCCGTTGCGCGCAAGGATCTCCTGGATGCGCTCGCGGCTGACGTGCTCAAAGCTGCGGTCGTCGAGCACGCGCTGGATGTGCTGCCGGTCGCGGGCAGTGCCGTGGTCAATGGAGTGGATAACAGCCAGGGTGGCCTTGCCTTCGCGCAGATCGCTGGCGACCGGCTTGCCGAGAACCTCCTCGGTCGCGGTCAGGTCGAGCACGTCATCCACAATCTGAAAAGCGAGGCCGACGGCGCGGCCATAGCCGGCCAGGTTAGCTTCCTGCGATTCTGTAGCTTGGGCGAGCACGGCACCCAAACGCATGGAGACGGAGAAAAGGCAGGCTGTCTTGCGGTAGATGAGGTCGTAGTACTCGGCCTCGGAGACGGCTTTGCCTAACCGCTGAATCTGCAGCAGCTCACCTTCGACCATCTGCTGGGTGAGGCCGATGAGCAGATCGAGAACGCGCAGGTTTCGCTCTTCGAGCGCGACCTTGAAGGCCTGCATGTAGAGCCAGTCGCCGGCGAGCACGCACTTCTCGTTGCCCCAGGTAGTGTTGGGCGACGGGCGACCACGGCGAGTGCTTGCCCCGTCGATGATGTCGTCGTGCACGAGCGTTGCGGTGTGCAGCATTTCCACCACGGCGCCGAGGCGGATCGCACTTGGTCCTGAGTAATCGAGCAAATGGGCAGCCAGCAGCACCAGGGAGGGCCGGATGCGCTTGCCGCCGCCTTCGCGGAGGTATTCGGCAATCTCAGTGATGGTGCTGACGCTGGAGGCGGCGTCGCGGCCAAGCTCCTGCTCGACCGCCACGAGGTCTTCTCGCAGCAGATCGAAAACCTCTCTCGCGGTCGCTATGGCCAAAGTGCTCAAGTTGGTCGCGTCTCTCACTCAGTTGGTCCGGTAGTTTGTAAATTGCAGATCCACGCCGAGGTCGCGGCCTTTAAGCGTGGCGATAATGGCCTGCAGATCGTCGCGATCCTTGCCGGCTATCCTGACAGTATCGCCCTGAATGCTGGCTTGTACCTTCTTTTTTGAGTCCTTTACGATGCGGACGATCTCTTTGGCTTTTTCGGCCGGGATGCCCTGCTGCAGGCTGATCTTCTGGCGGACGCTCTGCCCGGCGGCGGGTTCCAGCTTGCCGTAGGTCAGGTTTTTGAGCGAGACGCCGCGCTTGACGAGCTTCTGGCCGAGAATTTCCTTCACCGCTTCAAGCTTGTATTCGTTGGCGGAGGCAAGCTGGATGGCGTCGGCGCCTTCCATCTTGATTTCGGAGTGGGAGTCCTTGAGATCGAAGCGCTGGTGGACTTCCTTGAGCGCCTGGTCGATCGCGTTGCGGACTTCCTGCATGTCTACCTTGCTGACGATGTCGAATGAGTTGTCCTGCGCCATACTCGGGCTCCTCAAAATGCGCCGCGAGGGGCTTGCGCCCGTCAGGCGGCTGTAACTCTACCAGTTTCCCACGTTAGGCGGCAGGTTAAACAGCCGGGCGAAGTTTTTGCTGGTCGCGATGGCGATTTCTTCGTGGCTTACTCGGAGGAGGCCGGCCAGGGTTTCGGCGGTCCGGGTAACGAAGGCGGGCTCGTTGCGTTTGCCCCGGTCAGGAGCGGGAGCGAGCCAGGGGGCGTCGGTTTCAACCAGCACGCCGTCGATCGGCAGCATCGCCGCGACATCCCGCAGGGGCTGGGCCTTGGGGTAAGTCAGGTTGCCGGCGAAGGAGATCAGGAAGCCGAGATCGAGGGAGCGGCGGGCCTGCTCCCAGCCACCGCCGAAGCAGTGCATGATGCCGCCGAGGCGGGTGGGCTTCCAGTGCTCATTGAGGACGGCGAAGAGGTCGTCCCAGGCATCGGTCTGGCCGTCTTTGGGGCGGCAGTGGATCAGGATCGGCCTTCTGCAGGCGGCTGCAATCTCAAGCTGGCGAATGAGGCCTTGCCGCTGCACGTCGTGTGCGGCGCCCTCGTGATAGTAGTCGAGGCCGATTTCGCCGCAGGCGATCACCTCGGGCTCGCCAAGCAGGGAGGAGAGCTTAGAGAGGGCTGCATCGTCGGCTTCGGGCGTGTT
>JBATYG010000390.1:0-11923 GCA_049673945.1 Occallatibacter sp. | reverse complement strand
GGATGCGGGTTTGCATTGAGGAGTCCTCCTGCCTCAGGCAGTTTACAGGTTCGCCTGCAGGGCGGCGCCTAAATCTTTGGTGCTGCCGCTGGACGCGCTCTGCCTGCGCCACCTTTTGAAACGAAATCCGTCCCGCTCCGGTTCCCTGCCTCGCTGTACCGCCGGCGGGCGCATGTTTGTGGGCGGCGATGCGTACGCTTTAGGATGGGAGGAGCGTGCAGACGATACGAGTTCAAACTCCTTCAGCAAGATATGACGTATTCGCGGGCAGCGATCTTCTCAGAACGCTGCGGCCGCGCATTGAGCGCATTGCAGGCAGGCTGCCGCAGCGCGTTTTTGTGTTGACCTCGCCGGAGATCTGGGCCCTGTGGGGCGACACGTTTCTTGCGTCCTTTCGTGAAGCGCCGATCACGCTCTTTCTTGCGCCGGGCGAGAAGCAAAAGACCATGACGAGCGTGGACAAGCTGCTGCGGCAGATGATTGCCGCGGGCGGCGACCGCGGCTCGCTGCTGATCGCCTTCGGCGGCGGCATTGTGGGCGATGTGGGCGGCTTTGTTGCGGCAATCTTCATGCGCGGCATTCCGTACGTACAGGTGCCGACAACGTTCCTGTCTCAGGTGGATTCATCCGTAGGCGGCAAGACGGGCGTGAATCTGCCCGAGGGCAAGAATCTTGTGGGCAGCTTTCATCATCCTGAAGCCGTGTTTGCCGACATCGGCGTGCTGGGCACGCTGCCGCACCGGGAGTTGCGCGCCGGCCTGATGGAAAGCGTGAAGGCCGGCATTATTCGCGACCGCGCACTGGTGCGCTTCATGGAAGAAGAGATCGACGCGGTGCTGGGGCGTGAGCCCAAGGCGCTCGAGAAGGTGATCGCGGCGTCAATTCGGATGAAGGCGGGAGTGGTGAATCGCGATGAGCGCGAGAGCGGCCTGCGGATGATTCTGAACTTTGGCCACACGGTCGGTCACGCGATCGAGCAGGCGACGCGCTACAAGGTGCTGCTGCACGGCGAGGCAGTCGGCTGGGGCATGATTGCGGCGCTCGAACTGGCGCGGAAGCGCGGCGCAGTGTCAAATGCGCAGGCTGAGCGGCTGGAGGAACTGATTCACGCCTACGGTCCGCTGCCGGCGCTGAGGGTAAACGCGAAGAAGCTGCTGGCAGCGACCGGCAGCGACAAGAAGAACGTGGGCGGCGTGCGGCGGTTTGTGCTGCCGATCGGCATTGGAGATGCGGGCGTGGTGGAAGATGTGACTCCCGCGGAGCTCGAAGCCGCCGTGAAGTACATGCTGGCGCAGGCCAGGGAGCGCGACGCCTGATGCCGGCCTCCGGGGCAAAGCCGCTGGGCGCGCAGGATGAAGCATCGGCCGCGCGGCACGTGCAGCAGATGTTCAATTCAATTGCGCCCCGATACGATCTGCTGAATCATCTGCTCTCGGCGAATATCGACAGGCTATGGTGGAACCGCACCGCGCGACGCTTCCGCGGTGTGCTCGCCGATCCCGACGCGGCGATTCTCGACATCTGCTGCGGCACGGGCGATATGACGATGGCGTTGTTGAAGCATCGTCCACGGGGATCGCAGCCCATTCTCGCCGCAGATTTTGCGCGCGCCATGTTGAGCCGCGGCGCGGAGAAGTTTGCCGCACGCAAGCCGGGACATGCCACCGCACTTGCGCTCGAAGCAGACGCGCTGCATCTTCCGCTGCGCGCTGAATCGCTCGACCTGGTGGTGACGGCGTTTGGATTTCGCAACCTGGCCAACTACGGGGCTGGCCTGCGCGAGTTTCAGCGCGTGCTTAAACCGGGAGGGCAACTCGGCATACTGGACTTTAGCGAGCCGGGAGGACTGCTGGGCAGGCTTTACGCGGTCTATTTTCGCAGTGTGCTGCCGGCAATCGGGCGCATGGTCTGCGGCAGCGATGGCCCCTATAACTACCTGCCGGCTTCGGTCGGAAATTTTCCGCCGCCACGAGAGATGCTTGCGCTGATGGCCAATGCCGGATACGAAGAGTGCGCGTGGCAGCCTTACACCTTTGGCATTGCCGGGCTGTATGCCGCACGACGAGCGTGAGCCCGCACGCGATCGTACGAAGCGCGAAACCCCTATACTGATGTGGTGCCGAGAAGCGCCATGATCGAAGCCGCACCCAGCCTGCCGGCGAACGGGCAGCCAGGCGCGGGATCGGCGGCGAACTCCGCATTGAAGAGACAGGTAACGCTGCGCTCAATGTTGGCGGCAGCGGTGATGACGCTGCTGAAGCTTGCGGCAGGCCTCTTCTCCGGCTCGCTGGGCGTATTGTCTGACGCTGCGCACTCGGCGCTTGACCTGGCGGGCACGTCACTGACCTTTTTTGCGGTGCGCGTCTCGGACAAGCCTGCGGACGAAGGCCACACCTACGGGCACGGCAAATTTGAGAACCTCTCCGCATTTTTCGAAGTGGGACTGATGGCGCTCTCGTGCGCCTGGATCATCTGGGAGGCCGGGCAGCGCATCGTTCATCGCAATTTTGAGCTGCGCCACTCGGTGTGGCCTGCGATGGTGCTGATCACATCAATTGTTGTGGACTACTGGCGGTCGCGGCAGTTGAAGAAAGCGGCGGAGATCACGGGTTCGCCGGCACTGGCGACCGACGCCTTTCACTTTGCCAGCGACATCTGGTCAACGGTGGCCGTGCTGGTGGGCCTGGGGGCAAGCTGGATCGGCAAGACGCGCGGCGTGACGTGGCTCGATTATGCAGACCCGGTTGCGGCGATCTTTGTGTCAGTGATGATTCTGCGCGTCACCGTCCTGCTGGCGCGGGAAACCATCGCGGTGCTGATGGATGAGGTGCCCGCGGAGACGCGGCGCAGGATTGTGCGCGCGGTGCAGAACGTGGATGGCGTGCTGGCCGTGGAACAGGCGCGGGTGCGCCGCGCCGGAGCCGCCTACTTTGTGGACATCACGCTTGGACTGCCGCGCAGTTACACCTTCGAGCACACCGACGAACTGGTGAAAGCAGCGACCGACGCGGTGCACGAGGCGCTGCCGCAGGCCGATGTTGTGATTCATCCCGTGCCGCGGGAGGATCGCGCGGAGAGCGTTTTTGACCGGGTGCGCGGGGTGGCAGCGCGCAACAACGTCAACGTGCATGATCTCAGCATCCAGTCGCTTGCGGGGCACCTGCGCGTGGAGCAGCATGTGGAGCTGGATGAGACGATGCCGCTGGTGAAGGCGCACGCTTTTGTGAGCGCGCTCGAAGCGGAGATTCGGCGCGAGGCGCCGGAGGTCGACTCCGTGCTGACGCATATTGAGAGCCTGCCGGCCACGATTGAGCATCCGGGCGTGAATGTTGCCGAAGATCGCAGAATCGAGAGCGCGCTGCGCGATGCGGCAACGCATTTTCCCAAGATAACGGACGTGCATGAGATCACGGTGGCGCGGTCGGGCGAGCATATCTATCTCTCGTGCCATTGCACGCTGCCGGATGAGCTGCCGATGTCCCGCGTTCACGAGATTATTACCGCGCTTGAGGTCCGGCTCAAGCTGGATTGCCCCGAGGTGTATCGCGTGACGATCCATCCCGAGCCGATTACAGACAACACGAGGTAGACCCGACGGAGCTCGCCGATGATCGTGCACAGCGACTGGAAACACGATGAGGTTTTTGAAGGACAAACGAGCGGCAATAGCGTGGTGTTTGATGCGGACAGCGCCCACACCCAGGGCCCGAGCCCGATGGAAGCAGTGTTGATGGGACTGTGCGCATTCACGTCAGTCGACGTGGTGAGCATCCTCAAGAAAAAGCGGCAGCCGATCACCGGGCTTCGCGTGACCGCCGACGCCACGCAGGCGCCGGCGCCCCCGCGCGTCTTCACACACATTAAGCTCACCTACGCCGTGAGCGGCCGGCTGAGCCGCCAGGCGGTTGAGCATGCGGTTTCGCTGTCAAAGAATAAATACTGCTCGGTGTCGCTGATGCTGCAGAAGGCAGCGCCGATTGAGTACGAGATTGTCTATCCCGATGGAGAGCCCGAGCCATGAAGGGTCATGTTCTGATCAAGCTCTTCCAGGTGGCGTCGCTCGTGATGCTGCTGATCGCAGTGGCGATGCTCTCAGCGATTACCACGATGCACTTCGCCATTCATGGTGCGGAGCTGCAGGTGCCGGCGCTGAAGGGAATGACGGTGGTAGAGGCGCGCAGCCAGGCGGCCGGCATGGGGCTGAACCTGGTGGTGGATAATCGCTACTACTCGGGCGACGTGGCGGCGGGACATATTCTGTCTCAATCGCCGGGGCCGGGCACGGTGGTGCGGCGCGAGTGGCGCGTGCGCGTTTCAGAGAGTCTTGGGCCGCAGAAGGTGGACGTGCCGGACACGGTAGGCAGCGATCAGCGCGTGGCCGCGCTGCAACTGCGCCGCGTGGGCCTCGACGTGGGCACCGTGGCGCATTTGCCGGATAACGCGGTCGCGGAAGGCACGGTCGTAGCGCAGGACCCGCCGGCACACGCGCACGGCATTGAGCGGCCGAGCGTGAATCTGCTGGTTGCGGCGCCCGAAGACAGCTCACCCGATGGCTACGTGATGCCTGACCTGGTGGGATTGCCCGTGGTGACGGCGCAGGATCAGCTTGCGAAGTTCGGCATCCAGACAAATACGCCTATCTTCGTGGATGTGCCCATACCCGCCGTTGGAGCGGGCAATGCCCCACCCGCTCAGCCTGTGGCGCCGGGGTCGGTTGTATCACAGTCGCCTGCCGCCGGCGCGCCGGTGGAGCAATCGACGCTGGTGAGCCTTACGGTGGCAAAGTGAATTGCGTCATGACGGGCGTTGTAGCCGTCTAAGAAAAAGATGGGCTCAGCCGGTCAACCAAAGCAGGAAGAGCACGCGGGCAGCGCAGTCCCGCGGGATTTTTCGCATGCGTGGCGCGCGCTGCGGCATCGCAATTTCCGCCTCTTCTTTGGCGGGCAGAGCATCTCGCTGATCGGCACCTGGATGACGCGGATTGCGACGTCGTGGCTGGTGTACCGGCTGACGAAGTCGTCTCTGATGCTGGGCACCGTGGGCTTCGCTGGGCAGATTCCCACGTTTCTGCTGGCGCCGCTGGCCGGCGTCGTGGTTGACCGCATCGACCGCCGCAAGGTGCTGGTGTGGACGCAGACGCTGGCGATGGTGCAGTCGCTCGCGCTGGCCTTTCTCACGCTCACGCATCGCATTACCGTGCTTGAGGTGATTGTGTTGAGCGCGTTTCAAGGCTTGATCAATGCATTCGACATGCCGGGGCGCCAGTCTTTCATGGTGAAGATGGTGGAGGACCGCGCCGATCTTTCGAATGCGATCGCCATCAACTCCTCCATGGTGAATGCGGCGCGCCTGATCGGGCCTTCACTTGCAGGCTTGCTGATTGCAGCGACCAACGAGGGCTGGTGTTTCCTGGTCGACGGCGTCAGCTACATCGCCGTGATCGCGTCGCTCCTGCTGATGCGGCTGCCAGGGGCGGGCGACGAGCGGCACGCAGTGACGATGGTGGAGCAACTGCGCGAGGGCTGGACATATGTTGCGAACTTCGTGCCCATTCGCACCATCCTGCTGATGTTCGCGCTGCTGAGCCTGATGGGCTGGCCGTTCATGGTGCTGATGCCGATCTTCGCGGGCCAGGTGCTCGGCGGCGGTCCGCATACGCTGGGTTTTCTGATGGGTGCAGTGGGGGTGGGTTCGCTTGCCTCTGCGCTCTCTCTGGTGGTGCGCCGCAGTGTGCGCGGGCTGAGCAAGATGATTCCCATCGCCGCAGCCCTCTTTGGCGCGGGCCTCGTGGCGTTCGGGCTATCGGCGCATCTGTGGCTCTCGCTGGCGCTGATGCTGCTGACGGGATTCGGCATGATGCAGGGCCTGACGGCGAGCAACACGATTATCCAGACGCTGGTGGATGAGAAGATGCGCGGCCGTGTGATGAGCTACTACACCATGGCGTTTGTGGGCATGGCGCCCTTTGGCAGCCTGCTTGCGGGTGCGCTGGCGCATGCTATCGGCGCACCGCACACAGTGATGTTCAGTGGCGTTGCGTGCATCCTCGGCGCGGGGTGGTTCTGGTCGCGGCTTCCGGCAATTCGCAGGGATATGCGCCCCATCTATGAGCGGCTGGGCATTGTTCCGCAAAGGCCGCTTGTGGTTGAAGAGAGCGCCGAGAGCTGAGGGGCGATTGCCGCATACGCCGCCGAGGCTATGATGGCAGCAGCGAGAGAGGTGCGCGGCGATGGGCTTGAGCGAAGACCTGGAGCAGATTGCGACGCAGGAGCGGGAGCTGGTGCTGCCGCAGTTCAATGCGAAGACTGCGTGGGAACTGGGCGTGCGCCTGTGGATGATGGCGTCGGAGCGCAATCTTCCGGTGACGATCGATATCCGGCGATTCGGTCAGCCATTGTTTTATGTGGCGCTCGACGGCACCTCGCCCGACAACGTGGAGTGGATTCGCCGCAAGAGCAATGTGGTGGCGCGGTTTCATCGCAGCTCCTATGCCATTGGCCTCAAGGAAAAGCTGAAGAACGAAACGCAGTACGAAAGCCAGGGGCTGCCAATTGCAGATTACGCGACGCATGGCGGGGCCTTTCCGCTTGCGGTAGTCGGAGCGGGCACGATCGGGAGCGTTACGGTCTCTGGTCTGCCGCAACGAAAGGATCATGAACTGGTGGTCGAGGCGCTGTGTGCGCTGCTGGGCAGGAACTACGGGCAGCTCAAGCTCGGGCGCGAGCAGGATTAGCCCTTCTCAAAGAGCGCGACGAAGAAGCCGTCGGTTTTGAGCGCGCCCGGCAGCAGGCGCAAGAAGCCCTCCTGCGTAACGGATCGATGGAGGCGCTCGGCGCCGGACGCGATGACGATGCCTTCACGCAGCATTTCTTCAATGCGCGTTGTCATCGGAATGGGCCGGGCCTTCGGAGCAGATGCGAGCACTGCTGCGACCACCTGCTCATTCTCTTCGGATTCGAGCGAGCAGGTGGAGTAGACAATGCGGCCGCCGGGGCGAGCGGCGCGCAATGCTGTCGCCAGAAGGTCGCGCTGCCGTTGAGCCTGACGGGGAAGGTCGTCGGGCTTGAGCCGATGGCGGATCTCAGGATTGCGGCCCAGGGTGCCTGTGCCACTGCAAGGCACATCGGCAAGGACCAGATCATAGAGCCCGTCGTCTGCGAGAGTGGTGGCGTCGGCGAGGCGGCAGTCAACATCGTGGCCGGCGAGCCGTTCACGCAACTGCGCGAGGCGCTGCGGGCTGGCTTCGCAGGCTACGATGTGTGCCATGGGATTGCGCTCGGCAAGAATGAGGGTCTTGCCGCCGGGCGCGGCGCAGCAGTCGAGAATCTTTGCCTGGCTCTGGGTGCGATTCGAGGCAGCAATGCCGGTGATTTCAGCCACGAGCTGCGAGCCTTCATCCTGAACGCGGATGCGACCCTCGCGGAACGCGGCGGTTGCCGTGATGTCGCCAGAGGAGAGGGTGCGGGCAGCGGTTAGCAAGAGACCGGATTGAAGGACGATTTCCTGCTGCGCGAGTTCGTCCTCGGCTGCGGTCGCGGTGATGCGGATCGAAGGCTCGGGCTGTTGCTGGCCGTGGCGGCAGATGTCTTTTGCCGCTTCGAAACCGAAGGAGCTTGTCCAGCGCTCGACCAGCCACGCCGGGTGCGCGAAGGCGAGCGCGAGATGCGCAACCGAATCTTCGGGAAATTCCACAGGCGGCGCGGCGGCGAGCTTGCGCAGCACGGCGTTGACCATGCGCGCGGCAAAGTGATGGCCGGCCTGCTTGGCAAGTTCAACGCTTTCATCAATGGCGGCGCGGGCGGGAATGCGGTCCAGATGCAGCAATTGAAAAGCTGCGATGCGGAGAGCAACCAGCACCTCAGCGTCGAGACGCGCGTTGGGACGGGCAAGATGCGCTCGAACCTGGTGGTCGAGCCTGATCTGCCAGCGGAGCACGCCGAGCACGAGTGCGGTGGCGAGGTTGCGGTCCTGCGGGGAAAGGTTGGTGACGGATTTGCCGCGCAGCAAGTCGTCGGAGTGGCCTTTGCCGCGCTCGATCGTCATAAGGATCTGAAATGCGGCGGCGCGTGCTGGAGAGATCGCGGGCATCGACGTCAACCCAGTCGCGCGCCCGGCTTCAGGTGCGACCCGCGCAGAAACTCAATGGCCGAAATGCGCTTCTTGCCTTCGAGCTGCACTTCGAGAAGTTCAAGCCATGTGCCCTGCGCGCTTGCAACGAAAAGTCGATCGCCATCGACGCGGATTTCGCCGGGCACGGCGGTGGAATTGCCGAACGGCGCCGCGGGCGCCATGCGATGCACGATGAGTTTCTTGCCGTCGAGGCTCGTGAAGGCGCCCGGCCAGGGCTGAAAGCCACGCCAGCGATTGTGCAGCTCAACGGCGGTATGCGCGGCGAAGTCCATGCGGGCGTCGTCGCGGCTGAGCAAGGGCGCCAGCGTTGCGCGGGCATGATCCTGCGGCGTGGGCGTGATGCTGCCGCTTGCGAGGCCGGCGAGAGTCTCGACGACAAGCGGCGCCCCACGCTGCGCCAGCACGTCGAAGATATCCGCGGCGGTTTGATCGGGGGCGATGGGCAGCGGCTGCTGCAGGAGAATCGGGCCGGTGTCGAGGCCTTCCTCAAGCAGCATGGTCGTGTTGCCGGTGACGGTTTCGCCCATGGCCACCGCCCACTGGATCGGCGCTGCACCACGATATTTGGGCAGGAGCGATGCGTGCAGGTTGATGCAGCCGAAGCGCGGCAGCGCGAGCATCCACGGCGGAATAATGCGGCCGTAGGCGACGACGACGATGGCGTCTGGCGCAATGGCTTCGAGGCGCGCGCGAAAGTCGGCGTTGTTGCGAATCTTTTCAGGCTGCGTGACTTCAAGGCCGGCGGCGAGCGCTGCGTGCTTCACCGGAGTTGGTTCAACTTGCTGCGCGCGGCCCACGGGGCGGTCCGGCTGCGAGGCGACCAGCGCAACGTCGTGACCGGCGGCGATGAGCGCCTCAAGTGTGGGCACGGCGAAGCGCGGTGTGCCGCAGAAGACGAGCTTCACCGCGCTACCATGTGCCTTCGCGCTGCATCTTGCGAATCTTGCGCAGCGAGAGGTCGCGCTTGAGCGGGCTCATGCGGAAGATGAAGAGCACGCCATCGAGGTGATCGATCTCGTGCTGAAAGGCGCGGGCCAGCAGCTCGTCGCCGTCCATCTCAAACCACTTGCCATGCTCATTCTGCGCGCGGATGCTTACCTTCGCGGCGCGAGAGATCTTCTCGCGAATCTCGGGAAAGCTGAGGCAGCCTTCCTCTTCGTACTGCTTGCCTTCGCGATGAATGATCTCGGGATTGATGAGGACGAGTTTCTGTTCAGGGTCCTTGCCCTGGCTGAGGTCGATGACGGTGATGCGCTTCGCTACGCCGACTTGCTGGGCGGCGAGACCAATGCCCTGCGAGGTATACATGGTTTCGAACATGTCAGCCACAAATTTGCGCAGCTCGGCGTCGAAGTCGGTAACGGGCTCGCCGGGCTGCTGCAAAACGGGCTCGGGGTATTTCACGATCGTTAAAATCATTGCTGCCTTGATTACTCCATCTCTTCTTTGTTCTTAATATCTCCGTATCTGTTCGATGTATCCCTCGAAATTTCGCTTCATCTCAAGCATGGAGTCGCCGCCGAACTTCTGCTGGGCGAGGCCGGCGATGGTGAGGGCCACCATGGACTCGGCGGCCACGCCGGCGGCGGGCACCACGCAGATGTCGCTGCGCTCGTAGCTGGCGCTGGTGGCTTCGCGGGTGTCGAAACGCACGGATTCCAAAGGCCTGCGCAGTGTAGAGATGGGCTTGAGATAGCCGCGGATGACGAGGTCTTCTCCGTTGGAGACGCCACCCTCGACGCCACCAGCGTTGTTGTGGTCGCGGGTAAAGCGGGTAGGCTTGCCGGTATCGCTTGCCGCGTAGTGGATGGGATCGTGCACCGCAGAGCCGAAGGACTCGGCGGCGACCACGCCGCGGCCGATCTCGACGGCCTTCACTGCCTGCAGACTCATGACAGATTGCGCCAGCAGACCGTCGAGGCGCTCATCCCAGTTGGCATAGGTACCGAGGCCGGCGGGCGCGTTGTGCACCACTACCTCGAAGACGCCGCCCACGGTGTCACCGGTGCGCGAGGCCTCTTCGACCTGCTCTTTCATGCGGGCTTCAGTGGGCGCGTCGACACAGCTCAACAGAATCTCTTTGCGGCTGACGACCTCGCTGATTTCATCCCAGCTTGCCGCGCGCTCGAGCTCGATGCGGCCCACGCGGATGACGTGGCTGGCGATCTCGATGCCGAGCTCGCGCAAAAGCAGCTTCGCGAAGCCGCCGGCGGCGACGCGCGCAGCGGACTCGCGGGCCGAGGCGCGCTCAAGAACATAGCGGGCATCGGGAAAGTTGTATTTGAGGGCGCCCGCGAGGTCGGCGTGGCCGGGGCGCGGCGAGGCAACAGCCTGGTGCTGTGCCGGGTCGCCTGCCTCGACGGGCAGCTTCTCTGCCCAGTTCTTCCAGTCGCGGTTGACGATCTCAAGCGCGATGGGTGAGCCGATGGTCTTGCCGTGGCGCACGCCGCTGAGCACGTGCACCTTGTCGGTTTCGATCTTCATGCGGCCGCCGCGGCCATAGCCCTGCTGGCGGCGCCAGAGGTCGCGGTTCACAAATTCAAGATCGACCGGTACGCCGGCGGGCAGCCCCGAAACCAGGGCAATCAAAGCCTCACCGTGCGATTCGCCTGCAGTTGAAAAGCGGATCATAACTGCATTGATTGTAACGGCAGAGCCGCATAGGATGAGCGCATGGCCTACTTCCTGATGAAGACCGAGCCGGATGTCTATTCCTTCGACGATTTTCTGCGCGACAAGGAAACAGTGTGGGACGGCGTGACCAATCCCACGGCAGTGAAGCACCTGCGGGAGATGAAGCCGGGGACAAAGTGGATTTTCTACCACACAGGCGATGAGCGCACCGCCGTGGGCACCGGCACAGTGGAGAGCGTGGACGCGGCCAATCCCAAAATGCCGGTGGTGAAAGTAAAGGCCGGCAAGCGGCTCAAGACGCCGAAAACCCTGGCGGAGATCAAAGCGGAGAAGATCTTTGCGCAGTCGCCGCTGGTGCAGATCGGGCGGCTCTCGGTGGTTCCGCTCACCGAGGAGCAATGGGAGTGGCTGGTGGGGTAAGCTCCCTGCCCCGCTGAGCTTCGCTGACGGAGCTTCGCCGACCGAACATCACTGGGCTGGAACCTTACTGGCCGAATTGGCGCAGATGGTGATCGGCGTGGAGATAGCCCCAGCGCATGCAGTCGCCGTGTGACATTGCCCCGAACATCGGATGCGGCGCAAACACGAAGCCGGGCGGCTCCGCCGTGAATCGCTCAACGAGCGCGAGCAGGCGGCGCCGGTCAGACTCAAACTCCTCGGGCGGCGTTCCGCCCAGGGCCTGGTTCACCTCAGGGCGCGTTGCGATACCTCGGGGCCACTTGAAGGGCGAGCGCAGGGCGATGCGCTTGTAAAGAGCGCGCGGATAGAGGCCAGGCGCCGGCGAGATGTACTTCTCCCCAAGCATCGCCAGGTAGCTATCGCTCAGGTGGCAGAGCATCTGCGGGGCTGTCATTTTCCCCCAGAGGCGGGGCGAAGCGGGGCTTACCCTGCCGATGCGCGCGGCGATTTCGGCGCTGCAACGGGCGTCTTCCAGGGAGTTCATCGCCGGTCTCACTCCTTTAGGTCGAGGTAAGCGCGCGTATTGAGCATCTGCCGCTGATCGAGCGACCATACTTTTCCGGTCAGTTCGTCCGGCGCCTTGCCTTCACGGGCGGAGCGCTCAAACTCACTGGTGACGGCCTGCATCTTGGCATCGAGATCGTCGACGAAGTTGAGCACCAGCGCCTCGGGAATCATGGGCAGCTTGGGTGAGCCGAAC
>JBATYG010000389.1:0-2892 GCA_049673945.1 Occallatibacter sp. | reverse complement strand
CCCAGCTCTTCCAGTTCATCGAAAGCCTTCCACATGCCGATGAGGCCGACACCACCGCCGGTGGGGTAGAAGACGGCGTCGGGATATTTCCACCCGAGCTGCTCGACTAGCTCGTAGCCCATCGTCTTTTTGCCCTCGACGCGAAAGGGCTCCTTCAGTGTGGAGATGTCGAACCATCCCTCCTCTAGTTTTCGTTCGGCGACGATGCGCGCGCAATCAGAAATGAGGCCGTCGACGAGCGTGACATGGGCGCCGTAGGCGGTGGCTTCAACATAGTTGGCGAAGGGTACGTCGCGCGGCATGAAGATATGCGCTTCGATACCCGCGGCAGCTGCGTACGCTGCAAGGGCGCCTGCGGCATTGCCGGCAGAGGGCACCGCGAGTTTGCGCAGCCCGTAGTGGCGCGCCATGGAGACGGCGAGAGCGAGTCCGCGCGCTTTGAAAGTGCCTGTGGGGTTTGCGCCTTCCTCTTTGAGATGAACTCCATGATAACGGCGGCTCTGGAGCATCGGCGTCCAGCCTTCGCCGAGCGTAACGGGGTCTACCTCGGGCAGCACGGCGCGATAACGCCACATGCCCGGCCAGCCCGCGGTGCTCTCGTTCACAACATTATGGGGATCGCTGCCACGCAGGCCCGAGAAGTTGTAGCGAACGAAGAGCGAGCCGGCGGGCTGCGTTGCGCATTGCGTGCATACCGTCTGCGGGACGTCGGCGCGGAGACGCGAACGGCAGCGCGAGCATTCAAGGTAAAGGATAGGGGGCATGAGTCTCCGAAGACAGGGCGAATACGGTCCTATCTTACCGCCTGCGGCGGCACATGCCCCTCTGATCGGCTCATTGCTCAAGCATCTTGGTCACGTGGACCACGAAGCCGGTTTTGGGAAGCAGCGAGGTGAGCTCAAAGACCCGATAGCCTTCGCCGGTAATGTCAGCGCGGCGGAAGACATCAGCCTCAGTCTCCACGACCTCGCGGCCGCCGTTGAGGGTGTGGATGAATTGCTCGGCATCGCGGCGATCGGGTGCGTCGCCCTTCCCAGGGGAAGTGATGGCTTCGGCGATGTAGCTGTGCATGAGCTTGGTCCAGTACTTTGCGAGCAGGTCGGAACTCGCAAAAATGTCAGCCCATTGCACGCGGCCATCGACGGCGACAACCACGCCGACTGCGCCTTTGGCGCGCAGATCACGCAGTATGGACTGGTCGTTTACTGCGCCGTATTGCGCAACGGCTTTGGAGACCGGCGCGCTCGAGAAGACCTTGGCGTAGGAGGTTGTAGCGCCGATGGCGTCGGCTTCAGGGGCAGAGAGCGTCGCGGCAACTTTCGCCTTGGAGGAGCGGACATTGGCCCAGACCTGTGCCTGGTTGCGTTCGGCCATGGCCGAACTGCGTACGCTCGGCTGGGCCATCTGCATGCCCATGGAGCCGAAGCTCGAAGAGGAGGCGACCCAGCGACCAGGCTCGACGCAGAAGACGCTGAGGTCGATCGGGCCCGCATTCGGCGGAACAATGCGATCGGCTCCGATGACGCGATCCTGCTTGCCGCCGGTGACAATTTCGCCGGCGAGCAGAAGCAGAGGATGGGGCGAGTTGTTGTAGAGCACGAGGCGGTTTACCTCGGCGCCAGTGCGCGGCGGAATCGGCTGGCCAGGGCGTACGAGGCCTCGTTCCTCGCCGGCCTCAGTCACGGTGACCTGGCCACTGCGCACGCCTTCGTCGAGTGTGAGGAAGAGCGATGCGTCTGACGAGTGTGCCGCGAGCACAGGATAGATGGCGAGATTGCCGCGCACGATCGGTGGCAGAACCTCGTATGCGGAGTTGCTGCCGGGGCCGGCAGCGAAGGCGGGAAGCGCGAAGAGCAGGAGGAGCGAGGCTGCGAAACCGGCAAAGCAGCGCGCGGGGTTCCTTTTAAACGTGACTTGATCGTTGGGCTGCTGGTTGTGCCCGGTTGCCGGCATGGCCGTGTTCGTGGGATTCTCCATCGCATCCTCCAGGGAAGCTGTCGCTTCAGGAGTGGAACGGGGCATGCGCGGCAGCTTGCAGAAAGAATTTGCTACCATCGGTACCAATGTTGCCGAGAGAGCCACGCGCGGCGGTAGGGTGGGCGCTTGAAGACACGATGCGTGCCACGGCCCTGGCGCGGTTTGGCGAATCGGGAGCAGAGCGCTACGGGATAGCGCAGGAGCAATTCCTCGAGCATGTCGCGGGTGTGTTTGCCCGTTTCGGCGCCGGCCTGGGCGAGAGCGAGGGGCAAAAGCTTCTTGAATCGCTGCATCTTGAGGAACTGATGCTTGCGCGTGCCTGCTCCGCGGGAACTGAGCTGGCATGGAGCGATTTCATTGCGCGCTATCGCGCGGAGATGGTGGCGATGGCGCGCGGCATCACGCGTGACGATGCGAGCGGCCGCGAATTGGCGGACGGTCTTTACGCGGAGCTTTATGGCATGCCGAACCGCCAGGGCCGGCGGGTTTCGAAGTTCGACTACTACATGGGCAGGGGCTCTCTTAAGGGCTGGTTGCGGACGGTGCTGGCGCAGCAGCACGTAAATCGATGCCGCTCGCAGGCAAAAGATGTAAGTCTCGAAGAGCAGGTGGAAGCCGGCGCGAGCTTCGCGGCAAAGCCTGAGCCGTTGATTGCGCATGGAGATGAGCCCATTTCGCAAGCGGTGGCCGAGGCGCTTGCGGAACTCGACAGCGAAGATCGATTTCTGCTGGCTGCCTACTTTCTCGATCAGCGAACGCTGGCCGAGATCGGGCGTCAACTGCGGGTGCACGAGTCGACTGTGAGCCGCAAGCTGGATCGGGTGACGGCGGACCTGCGCAAGCGCATTCGCAAGCGATTGCATGCAGAGGGAATCGACTTGCGGCGTTGCGAGGAACTGGTGCAGGAGCTGGATG
>JBATYG010000388.1:0-2910 GCA_049673945.1 Occallatibacter sp. | reverse complement strand
AGGTTCTCCTGCTCGCGTTCACCGAAGCTTAAGGTTGCCCGTGTATCCTCAATTCGCCGACGAGACACAATCGATGCTCGATTTGAACAGTCCGGATCGCCGGGAGAAATCACTCACGGGAGGTACCGCCACGTCCTGCAAACCGTTCGTCCTCGCTGCACTCACCCTTTTGCTTCCATATGCCGGCGTCGCCCAGGCGCCCGACAGCGGCCCATACAATGTGATCAAGATCCAACTCGTGGGTGGCGATGGCGGATTCGATTACGTGACTGCCGACCCGGACGGTCGCAATCTCTATGTTGCGCGCTCGGGCCCCGCCGGTCACATTGGCGTGTTTAACCTCGACACGTTGGCCCAGGTGGGAGACCTTCCAGGCGTCAGCGCGCACGGCGGAGCGGTTGATACCGCAACAGGCCACGGATTCGCAACTTCGAAGCCAGTGACCATGTTCGATGCGAAGACCTTTGCGATTCTTAAGAAGATCGATGTGGACGGCAACCCGGACGGCTACCTGAACGACACCTACAATCACCACTTCTACATTCTCAGCCACTCCGAGCCAAACATCACAGTTCTGGACGACAAGGACGGCAGGATTCTCGGCACCATCAACATCGGCGGCGCGCCGGAGCAGGCTGCCACCGACGGCAAGGGCAGGATCTATGTCGACATCGTCGACAAGGCGGCCATCGCAGTAATCGACGCGAACACCATGAAGATGGTCGGCCGATACGACCTTTCGAGTAAGGGCTCGGGCTGCGCGGGACTTGCGCTCGATGCGCAAAATGAGATTCTCTTTGCCGCGTGCCGCGAAAAGAACAATATGGTCATCCTGTCGGCTGCGGACGGGCATATCATCACCGATTTGCCCATTGGGGTCGGGTGCGACGGCGCAACCTTCAACCCCGCGACAATGGAAGCCTTCAGCTCACAGGGCGATGGCACGTTGACGGTGGTCAAGGAGGATTCGCCCACGAGCTTTCGCGTGGAGCAAACCGTGGCAACACCCGCACACGCAAAAACCCTGACCCTGGATACAAAGACCAACCAGATTTTTTTGATAACGGCCGAATATGGTCCGGTTCCGGCCGCACCCGCGCAGGCAGCTGCGCTCCCGCCGGGAGCCCCGGAGTGGATGCGCCGCCCTCGCCCGCCAATGATTCCGCACTCTTTCCAGATCCTTGTAGTCGACAAAGCCACGACGATTCAATGAGCTGCCCGACGCGCTGAGATCCGCTGGTTTCGTAAGCCCAGGCGCCCAGCTTGTCTTTGGCGTAAAGCCGCTCGGGGGCTGGCCCACCCTTTCTTTCAGAGTGTGGTTGCCCCACCCTTGTCGGTCCCGCCTTTGGAACGACAGGGTGGGAGTAGAATCCTCCGTAATCCACATATTAAGCGCTAATCAGATGGACCCCCTCGCAGAGGTGAGTGGATAACCTCGCCATGACTTGGAAATTGGCAATCCCACCGCAATGTGGCAGACTGTTCGCACTCTTGGAAAATAACAATGCCGCCGTCCCCTGAAAGCAATGACCGATCTTTAATTCAGCAGGCCGCCGACAAGCATGCCGAAGAGATCTTGGCGCGCCGTCAGGAGAGTCGCACAAGGCGCGCCGCCGCTCTCGCTGCTCATCCTCAGCCTCTCTCTATCAAGACCGAACTCACCAGGGTTCCGCTCGCTGCCGCCGCCCCCGCCCCGGTTTCCACGACCACACAAACGGCAGGTTATCTGCTGGCCGTTGGCGACTCCTGGTTTGACTACCCCATCCACGACATCCTGACCAGACTCGACGACAACTATGGTTACAACATCGAGTCCTCCGCTCACCGCGGCGATCCCATAGAAGCCATGGTTTCGCCGGTCGGACAACTCGACAAATTTGCACGTTGCATGGACAAGATCGTCGCGTTGGGCGCCGCGCCGAAGGCCATCCTGATTTCGGGCGGGGGCGACGACATTGCCGGCAAAGAATTCGGCATGTTAATCGACAATATCGACCTGCAGCCCGTCCCCGGATGGAACGATCAGGTTTTGACCGGCGTCATCGACACACGCATCGCCGCAGCTTATCGGTTGATGTTTCTTTCCATCAATTCCCTCTGCCAGAAGAATCTCCACGCGACCTTCCCCATCCTTGTGCACGGCTACGATTATCCCGTCCCCGACGGTCGCGGTTTTCTTGGCGGCGGCTGGCTGTTCCCCGGCCCGTGGCTTAAGCCTGGCTTTGACGAGAAACTCTTCACCGATATCAATGTCACCACGCAGATGATGGTCACCGTCATCGACCGGTTTAACACCATGCTCGAGAATCTTGTGAAGGAACCAGGCTTTGAAAATGTAACCTACATCGATCTCCGCAATACGCTCTCAAACTCTCAGGCCAACTACCAGGACTGGTGGGCAAACGAGATACATCCAACCGCCGGTGGCCTTTTCGGCGGGCAGGATGGCTGGGGAGCCGTTGCCGCCAAGTTTCAAGCCGTCCTTGCAACCCTTCCCTGACGCTGACTCGGGGGCGATATTCTCCGCCTCCCTGATTGTGATTGATAAAGACGCGTGGCCCAGGTCTCCGGGAGGCTCCCTAACCACCAAACTCTGGGTGCCCCATGTCTCGTTCGCCGCGGCGAAAGACTTGGAAAGCAATGGACTCAACCCGCCGTAAATTTCACCTCAAATCCTTCCGGGAATTCGTACTCGTGCTTCGCCGCAGTTCCACATCGATTCAATCTCCACTCTTCCGCGTTCACCGTTTGCGTAATGTTGATAGATGGTTCGTGAAGATCGGTACGGGGCGGATAGTAGCGAATCGGTCACGCCCGAACTATCTGAAACAAGAAACCAGTACAGAGGCTTGCTCCTAACTGATGCCGCGCAAACCACTCCAGCTTGGATCATCCTATCGCTTGTGAAGT
>JBATYG010000387.1:0-13325 GCA_049673945.1 Occallatibacter sp. | reverse complement strand
CAACCGCTCTGACGTCGAGGCCTCCGTCGACATCCGCACGCCCGCGCTCGAGCGCGACTTCGTGCTCGGCCGCTGGAACAGGATGCTGCGCCACGTCATAGAGCCCGAACTTAAATACAGCTACGTGGGCGGAATCGGAGCCGAGGCGCGCAACGTGCTGCTCTTTGACACGGCCGACGTAGCCACCAACACCGATGAAGTCGAATACTCGCTGACGCAGCGCTTCTACTTGCGGCCCCTGGACCCCCGCCCCTGCGTCGATCCCGACACCGGAACGGAGCGCGGCACATGCCCGCCTTCGCAGCGGGAATGGGCAAGCTGGCAGATCGCGCAGAAGCTCTTCATCGACCCCAACTTCGGCGGCGCGCTCATCCCCAATCGCCGCAACGTCTTCGACACTACGCTCGATCTCAGCGGCATCGCATTCCTCACCGTTCCCAGAAATCTCTCCCCCGTCATCTCGCGCCTTCGCTTCGAGGCAATCAACAACCTGCGCATCGAGTGGGACATGGATTACGATCCCCGCCTTGGCCATCTCGGCGCCAACAATCTCTACGCTGGCTATAGCCTTGGACGCACCACTTTTGGCGTCATCCATTCCCTGCTCAACGCCGTCGACGAGCAGGGCAGCGCTGCCACCACAATCCGAAGCCAGCAGATTCATCCCTTCCTGCAGATCGGCAAGCCCAACGCGCCGGGCTTCAACCTCGCCGCCAACGGCGGTTACGATTTCGTCAACGGCTCGCTGCAATACGCGGGCATTCAGGCCGTCTACAACCGCGGATGCTGCGGCTTCACCGTGGGCTACCGCCGCTTTGAGCTGGGCAACCTGGGCAGCGTCAGCCGCGATGAAACGGAATGGCTCTACAGCTTTACGCTGGCCAACTTCGGCTCCGTGGGCGACATCCGCCGCGCCAACTCAGTCTTCCACGATCCCAGCCAGCCCCCACCTTACTGATTCTCGGTCGCTTGCCTGCCCTGACCCGCATCGGCTCATCGGTACTGAAGCCATAGGGCGCGCGGCGCGCAATCAGCGTGGCGCTAGGGTATCCTTTCTTTAGAGGTTTAAGATTTTGTCACGTATTCGCCTGTTTGTGGGCCTGATTGCGCTCAGTCTGGCCGCTGGATGTAAAGCCCAGACCACCACTGCCCAGAGCGCATTCGATCCCGCCACCAACCGCCGCGTTGAGGTGCTCATTCGCTCGCAGTACAACGTGCCCCTCGACTACAACGTCATCATCGGCGATCGCAAGCCCAGCACCTTTCCCGGCTACGATACCCTGCCGGTCACGCTCGCCCGCGGCGAGAAATCCACTCCGTTTGACTTCCTCATCTCAAAGGATGGCAAGACACTCGCGCGCCTCGATACCTTCGACCTGATGAAGAATCCCGCGAGCAATATCGACGTCACCGGCCGGCCCGTGCGCGGCAATCCGAACGCGAAGGTCACTGTAATCAACTTCGACGACCTTGAGTGCCCCTACTGCGCGCGCATGCATCAGGCGCTTTTTCCTGCGACCCTCGATCGCTACAAGGACAAGGTTCGCTTCATCTATAAGGATGATCCGCTCATCGAGATTCATCCCTGGGCAATGCACGCCGCCGTGAATGCGAACTGCCTCGCCGCACAGAGCGGCAGCGCCTACTGGAATTACGTCGATTACCTGCACTCGCACGGCCAGGAGATCTCCGGCCCCGACCGCGATGTAAAGAAGAGCTTCGCCGAGCTCGACCGCCTCGCCCGCGAAGAGGGCGCATCAAGCAAGCTCGACACCGCAAAACTTGAGGCCTGCATCACCAAACAGGATGAAACGAAGGTGCGTGAATCGCGGCTCGAAGCCGACGGGCTGGGCATCGACGGCACTCCGGCGCTCTTTATTGAGGGTGAGCGCATCAACGGCGCCATGCCCCAGGAACAGGTGTGGATGGTGATTGATCGCGCACTACGCGCCGCTGGCATCGAGCCTCCGCCACCGCCGGCCACCCCAGCGGCGACAGACCAGGGAGCAGCAGGCAAGGGCGCAGGCAGGTAACGCAGGCAAGAGCGCAGGTAGGTTGCACGGATCAGGGGCCCATCCGCACGTGGGTCGTCGAAGGGCCCGGCAGGCTCGCTCTTGGGAGCTGCCGGATTGAGTATCGCGGTCCCGGTCCAGCCGTTTATTCTTGTAGGTGCGGGAACATCAGGGAGTTCCCCCGGGAGAGTTCAGGTTGCAAGTCGAAGCTCGTTTCTTTCAGCGCCGCAGCGCCCCGGTTGTTGCTGGCGCATTGCTGCTGGCCTTGGCAGCCGGATGTCACAGGCCCCCTTCTCCCGATGTGATGGCCACTGTGAATGGCAAGGAGATCATGCGCGCCGACGTCGAGAAGTATTACAAGGCAAGCCTCGGCGACAACCCGCAACAGCCCAGCCCCGAGCAGGCGAGCATCGTGCGCCTCAACATCCTTCACCAGCTCATTGAAGACGAGATTCTGCAGCAGCGGGCCGCCAAGCTCAACCTCGCCGCCTCTGATGAAGACGTAAACGCCAAGCTCACCGAGATGAAGGCGCCCTATACGCAGGAAGAGTTCGACAAGCAACTCAAGCAGCGCAACATTACGATCGACGATCTCAAGCGCGACCTGCGCCGCTCCCTCACCCAGGAGAAGCTGCTCAACAAAGAGATCGAGTCGAAGATCAACATCACCGACGCCGACATCAGCAGTTACTATCTGGCCCACAAGTCTGAATTCAACCTGATCGAACCTCAATATCATCTCGCCCAGATCGTGGCCAGCGCGGTTCCGCAGCAGAATGGCAACATGCCCAACGCCAAGCCCGCCACCGACGCCGATGCGAAGAAGAAGATTCAGGTGCTCTACAACCGGCTCAGAAGTGGCGACGACTTTGGCGCAGTAGCCGTTCAGTTCTCTGATAACCCCAGCAACGCCTCGAATGGCGGCGATATGGGCTTTGTGTACGAGTCGGCGCTGCGCAGCGATCCTGAGGCCTATGCCGCCATCAGCAAGCTGAAGGTGGGCGAGATCACCGAGCCGATGCCGAAATACGACGGCAACGGCCCGGGGCGCCGCATTATCGGCTATTCCATCTACAAGGTTCTGGCGCGGGAGCCCGCCGGGCAGCGCGAGCTGAATGACCCGCGTGTGCAACAGACGGTCCGGCAGTTCCTGCGCGAGAGCCATGCGCAGTTGCTCAAGAACGCCTACTTCGAAGTTCTGCACGATCAGGCGACCGTGCGCAACTACTACGCTGAGCAGATCCTGAAGAACGGCCAGTAGCCCGGCGTCATCCAGCTTGCCCCATACGCGGCGCGCCCGCGCCCTCAAACCACCTGAGCACACGCATCGCCCTGAGCGTGTTCCACCGGCTCGGCTCACCGGTTCTTTCGCATGAGGCGACTGCGATGCCCTCGTGGTACTGAGCGTCCAGCAGCCATCGCCCATCTTGTTGGCGCTTGCTCTCCATCATCCGCACCGCCTCGGCCATTCGCGGATCGACCGCTTCGCCGGTTGCGCGGAAATAATCGAGTGCGCGCAGAATGTCATAGTGGTAGCGAGGCGGAAACGCGCAGGCGAGGAATTCCGCATCGACAATTTCGCCGGTAGAGAGCCGCCTGAAAAGCCCGCGCCGCAGCAGATACTCTTCCGCCCTTTGCCGAGCAGGTCTGATCTCGGTCGTTGAGCCTGTGGCACGTTCGTATTCTAAAAGGCCCTCGAGCACACAGATCGTTGTATGAAACGATGAGCAGCAACTCTTCGGGGCCGCGCAGTTCCAGCCGCCATCTCCGAGCTGCTCTGCGAGAAGCCGCCGTGCCAGGCTCCCCTCCGGACGCCCAAAGTACGCACCTGCCGCAAGAGCGCCGCCGTTGATGCACGGCTCTTCTTCACCCTGGAAAAAGGTGTTGCCGCCTGTCTCGGGCGGGCGCAGTTCCCAACAGCCGCCCAGATCGTTCCATCGCACCCCGGCCTCAAGCCGCTCCATCGCGCCTTGCACAGCGCTATCGGCTGGATCGATACCGGTTGCGCGCAGCAGTTGCAGCGTGAAAAGCGTCGTCAGCCAGGCTGGTGCGTCGTCGCGGCGCCACGAACCATCCTGCAGCTGATGCGCCAGAATCTCCGCGCCAATCCCTTGCCTGGAGACAACGGCGCGCTCTTCGCCAAGAGCCTCAGCGGATGTAATCGTGAGATCGCGCATTGCCTGCCAGCGAATCGCTGGGTCGGATTCAAGCAGCCAATCCAGAGTGTCCACGACGAAATGCTACCAAGATCGGCTGCCAAAAAAGCAACGGCCTCCGCGAATGCGAAGGCCGTTCTGGTTTTCTACGGGAACCTGCTACTTCAGGTTGCCGCTCGAGTCCATCGTGATGCCGCCCGGACCCTTGTTCTTCTTCTCTTCGTTAGCCTTGCGTGTGCCCATGGCCTTGGTGCGCCACTCTTCTGCCTGCGCCAGATCCTCCTTGCGGGCCGCATCATCGGCGTAATCGACATCGGCCTTGCGCCGGTAAACCAGATTCAGATAGGCCATGGCGTCATCGTAGTTCGGACGATTCGCAACCGCCCGGTTCAGATACTGGAGCGCTTCGTCGACCAGAGCAGAGTTTTCTTCCTTGATCTGCTCCATGATCTTCTTGGGCGCCTTGGCGTTGCCTTCGCCGTCGTCATTGATGCCCGCCGGTACCAGCGCCTTGAGAACGTTCTCGTGCGCCTCCGTCCAGTCGATCACGCCAACGGTGTAGGCTGCTTCGGGATCTTTCGGATCGGCAGCGAGGACCTTCTTCTGCCAGGTCTTGGCCTCGTCAAGTTTCTTGATGTTGAAGTAAATGCCGGCGATCTGCTTCATGCTGTTCACATCGCTCGGGTCCTTGGCCAGAACTTCCTGGAAGATGCTGATCGCTTGGTCGGCCGTCTTCAGGTTCTCAGGGGTATCCAGGCCGGGAACAATATTCTGCGACAACGCAGTGGCAAGATAGGTCTTCGCCATCGGCAGGCTCGGATCAAGTTCCGTGGCCTTCTGGAAGTGGCCGATCGCTTCCTCGTATCTACCGCTCTTGTAGGAGTCAACTCCCTTGTTCAGCTGATCACGGGCTGCGAGGCGGTTGCACCCGCTCATGGTAAGCACCATGGCCGCCAGTAGAGCCGCAAGCGCCGTAATACGTGTGGGTCTCGTCATGTCCTTGTCTTCTCCTTCAGGTCGTGCCCATCACGATGCGCGCCTGGATCTTATAGAGCTATGGGTTGCGGATGGGAACCTCCGTAACCAGCGTGAAAAATTTGCAACTCCCGTCTCTCCCGGTCGCCGCTGTTCCGCAACGGCTATCATTCTTACCGGCCGGACTGCACTCCCCCGGACTGCATTCCCGGAGTCAGCAGGCCAATTCGATCCACGCCTGCCGCATGACTGATATCAATCGCTTGCGCAATCTGCGCGAAGCTCACCTTGTCGTCGCCCTTCACAAACAACACCCGTGCGGCTCGATTCGCGTAAATTGCCGCCAGCCTTGCCGGCAATTCCTGCCGCGACACGCCTTGGTTGTTGATCCTGAAAATGATGTCGCTGCCCTCGCCCTTCAGAACTTCGAGCACCACGTCGGAGCTTTTGCCCTGCGGGCCATTGGCCGTGGCGGGCTTGGGCACCAGCGCGGACTCCCCCCGTGGCGTCATGGGAACGATCACCATAAAGATGATCAGCAGAACCAGCAGAACATCGATCATCGGCGTTACGTTGATCGCTGACGTCACTGCGCCGGTATTGCCGTTATCCATCGTCATGGCGGAACTCCCCTTTCGCGCGATGCGGAGAATCCTCGTTGAGCCGCCCTACTGGCCGGCCTGAATCTTCGGCGTCATCAAACCAATATGATCCACGTTGGCCGCACGGCCGATGTCGATCACGTCCGCGATGTAGTGGAAATCCAGATCGTCATCGCCACGCACAAACATCACGCGCTCGGCGCGATTCGCATAGATCTCCGTGAGCTTTGCAAGCAAATCGGATTTCTGCACGTCCGTCTCATTGATCTTGTACAGCGGCGCCGCGCCGGCACGATACAGCACCTGCACCACGATCGTGCGGTCATTCGGCTGCTGTTGCTTCTGCGGATTCTTCGGCGGCTGCGGCACCAATGCATCCAGGCCCTTCGGCGTCACCGGCACAATCACCATGAAGATGATCAAAAGCACCAGAAGAATATCGATCATGGGCGTAACATTGATGTCGCCCATCGCGCCACCGCCGCCACCGCCAGTTGTCATTGCCATGGCTTCAAACCCCTCGCTTCCTGCAAATCTTGAGTCAAGTCCCGCACAATCGACAGTGCCTTATTCGCCGCCCACCGCACCGGGGTCGCGCTTCTGCGTCAGCAGGCCCACTTCATCCACACCGGCCGTGCGCACCGCGTCAATCGCATCTTCCACTGCCCGATACTGCGCCCGCGCATCCGCGCGGATGAAGATCGTCTTGCCCGGCTTATCGGCCAGCCTTTCGCGGACCTTCGCGCCAAGCTCGCTGGTAGCGACGTGATCCTGGCCGAGGAAAACTCCGCCGTCGCGGGTGATCGCCACGACAATTGCGTCTTCCTTATCGGCATCCGGCATCGATACGGGATTCTCGACTTTCGCCATGTCGACAGCCACCTTCTGCTGGAGCATGGGAGTGATGACCATGAAAATAATGAGCAGCACCAGCATCACGTCCACCATCGGCGTCACATTGATGTTGGAGTTGACCTTGCCGCCTTCGTTGCGAACTGAAATTGCCATTGCGTAGGCTCCGTGCCTTCAAATTTTTTCCGGATGGCTTCCGGTCTGCCCTTGTCTTCGCCGGCCTGGCTTGAAAATCGGTGGACAAGAGAGCGTTGCCGCTCTCCTGTCCCCGCAGTCTTCCCGCTCGAGGACTTGGCAACTAGCGCCGGTTGCTCTGCTTGATGAAGTAGTCGATGAGTTCGCTCGAGGAGTTGTCCATCTCGACGTCGAACGCTTCGACTCGGCCGGTGAAGTAGTTGAAGGCCATAACGGCCGGGATAGCCACAAGCAGGCCGAATGCCGTCGTCACCAGGGCTTCAGAAATACCGCCAGCAACTGCGCCGATACCCGAAGTCTTCTGTGTGGCGATCTGTTGGAAGGCGTTCAGAATGCCGATGACCGTTCCGAACAGTCCCACGAACGGGGCCGTCGAGCCGATGGTGGCCAGAACGCTGAGGCCGCGTTTCAGCTTCGCGTGAACGATGGCTTCGGCACGCTCCAGTGCGCGTTGTGCGCTCTCGATCGTCGCCTCGGTCGGCTGACCGGCAGAAGCGCGGAACTCCTGCAGACCGGCCGTTACCACTTCGGCCAGGTGCGACTTCTTGTTGCGGTCAGCGATCTTGATCGCCTCTTCCAGCTTGCTGTCCTTCAGGGCGCCGGCAACCTTGGGCGCAAACTCGCGGGACTGCTTGCGGGCCGCCGAGAAATACAGGTAGCGATCGATCATCACGGCCAGAGACCAGATGGACTCGATGAACAGAATGATGGCGACCGCGCGGGCCAACCACCCCATGTGGTCCCACAGCCCCATGGGGCTGAAGCTGACGGTCTGCTCACCTTCCTGCAGAAATGCCAGAGTGCTGACCGTGTGCGAAGCGAAATGTGCGAGCTGAGCGAGAATCACTGAATCGTTCCTCCTAAGGAGTTGTCTTGTGAACTACGACTACCATTACGGTGTGCTGGGGAATGCGGCTCTTTGGTCTGATTCGCATTCAGGTCAAAAACAATGCCCTCTCCTCTCGACGGAGGAAAGGGCGTGAAAGTTCTCATCCACCCAGGCTGAAGACCACGTTGATCGTAGTCTCAACCTCGACCGGCTCATTGTTGAGCAGGTAGGGACGATAGCGCCAGGACCTTACCGCATCCAGCGCTGACTGCTGCAACATCGCCGGACCGCTGACCACGCGCAGGTTGGCAATCGTACCCTGCTTGGTAATCGTGGCCTGCAGCACAACCTGACCAGAAACGCGCGCAGCCTTGGCAATCGGTGGATAAATCGGCAGGGTCTTCTGGATCAGCATACCGGTCGCGACACCGGCCGAAATGTTCACTTTCTTGGGAGGCGCGGCCTGCACCTTGGGCCCGCTGCCGCTCCCGAAGACGCTGCCCATCACGCCGCCCGAGCTGCCGCCCAGACCTTCCATTCCCGCCACGCCAAAGCTCGACGGAGGCGCTTCCTTCTCGGCGACCATTTTGATGTCGTGCGGGATGCGCGTCGGCGCCGTCAACTGGTTGTTCATCATCTCCGACTGGACGTGAACCACATGAACTTCAGGTGGAGGTGGCGGCGGTGGAGGCGGCGGTGGTGGTGGAGGGGCAACCAGAAGCGTCTGCATCGCTGCCTTTGGCAGTGCTTCAGGATAGATCAGAGGAATAAGAATCAGCAGAAGCAGAATTGAGCCATTGGTGATGAAGGTAAACATCATCCAGTACTTACTTTTGCTCTTAATTCTGTTTCCGGATTCGAACGTGGAATCTTCAAACATGGCCAGCCTCGAATCGGGTGTGATTACCTCTATTTAGACACCAGATAACTTCCAATTGTTCCCGGTGTCCTGTTGGAGCCACATCAACGTGCTCCACCTATACCAGAACTACGTTGCAACTTGCAAAACTCTGCCCCAAAAATGGTGCAAACTCAGAAGAAAACCCTACACCCGCGACCGTTTAGCTGCGGGCAGCGCCGTCCCCTGGCCACGCCCGGAACGCCACTGCTGCCAGGACACCAGCATCGGCGCCGCCACGGCGATCGACGAGTACGTGCCAATCAGAATGCCGATCACCAGCGCGAACGAAAATCCGCGCAGTACCTGGCCGCCAAAAATGAACAGCGAGAGCACCGTGAGAAGCGTGAGGCCCGAAGTGAGCACCGTCCGGCTCAGCGTCTGGTTGATGCTGCGATTCACCACGTCCGCAAGCGGTTCGCGCCGGCTCATCCGCAGGTTCTCGCGGATGCGGTCGAAAACCACGATCGTGTCGTTCATGGAATAGCCCACGAGCGTCAGAATCGCGGCAATTACGGTAAGACTGATTTCTTGGTTTGTCAATGCGAATGCGCCGATGGTGATCAGCGTGTCGTGAAAACAGGCGACCACGGCCGCCACGCCGTAAATCAGCTGAAAGCGGAACCAGAGATAAATCAGCATCCCACCCATTGAGTAGATCGTCGCCAGCGTCGCCTGCTTCTCAAGCTGCCTGCCCACCGTTGGCCCCACCACCTGCACGTTGCGCACGGTAAAGGGATTGTCATAGTGAGCATGCAGCGCAGTTACGATCTGTTCGCGGCCCGTGTCCAGCGCGGCTTCGTTGGTCTGTTCCGGCAGGCTGACCAGGACGTCGTTGCTCGCCGCCTGATTGACGTTGCGAATGCCCACGATGTGCGCATCCCGGATCCCCGCCGCATCCATCGCTGCGCGGATCTTGTCCGTATCCGGTGTCTGCTTAAACTGCACCTGCACCTGCGTGCCGCCGCGGAAGTCCACCCCCAGCGGCACCGGGCTGCCGATCGATGCCCAGTGCATCGCCATCGAAATGATGCCGGCGACGCTGAAGATCAAGGAAAAGCCGAGAAAATACCACTTCTTCCCCAGCCAATCGATACTTACATCACGAAAGAATTCCACTGAATCTGCCTTCCTGGGCCAGAGGCTGACCTCTCCGGTTTTTTTGTTGTCGCGCCGCTTCTTCTTTCTGAAGCGTTTCTAGATCGATACCATCTCGCCGGACTTCAGGTTGTTCAGGTGCGCCTCGAAGATCACGCGCGACACATACACCGCGGTGAACAGGTTCGCCGCAAGACCGAAAGTCAGCGTGACAGCAAAGCCCTTCACCGGCCCGGTTCCGAAGAGGAACAGGATCGCCGCCGAGACGATCGTCGTCACGTGTGTGTCAAGAATCGTAACCCACGCGTGGCCGAATCCCTGCTCCACTGCCGCCGATGCCGCCTTCCCCGCCCGGATCTCTTCACGAATGCGCTCGAAGATCAGCACGTTCGAATCCACGCCCATACCAATCGTCAGGATCACGCCGGCAATTCCCGGCAAAGTCAGCGTCGCGCCCGAAAATCCCATGAATCCGAGCAGGATCACGAGGTTCAGGAAGAGCGCGAGATCCGCGTTGATGCCCGAGCCGCGATAGTAGACCAGCATGAAAGCCATCACCAGCAGCACACCCACCACCGCCGCCGTCACGCCTTCCTTGATCGAGTCCGCGCCAAGCGACGCGCCAACCGTCCGGTCCTCGAGATAGATGAGTGAGGCGGGCAACGCGCCGGTGCGCAGCATCTTCGATAGCACCTCTACCTCGTCTGGCGAGAAGCTGCCCTCGATCTCCCCGGAATCGCGGATGGCGCTGCGAATGTTTGCGACCTCGCGTACGCGCCCGCCCAGCACCACGGCCATCGCGTGGCCAACGTTGGCGCTGGTGTACTCGTAGAAGCGGTCGCCTGCTTCGTTGGTCAGCACGAAGTGAACCGCGCGCAGGCCATTCTCGCTCGTGCTCGGATCGGCCGAGCGGAAGTCGCTGCCGGCCACCACGGGAACGCGCTGCAAAACATACACACTGTCTGCATCCGAGCCGCTGGCCAGCGCTCCCGAGCCGTGCACCAGCATCTGGTCCGCCGGCAAGCTTCCGCCCACGCTCGCCAGTGCCGATTGCTCATCCTGGTACGGTCCGCCAATGACGGGGTGAATCTCAAGCCGCGCCGTCGACTGAATGATGCTCTTCACGCGGTCGAGATCTTCAATGCCCGGCAGCTCCACGAGGATCTGGTTGTTGCCGAGGCCATACTCCTGGATCACCGGCTCGCTCACACCCAGCGTGTCAACGCGGTCGCGGATCGTTTCGATCGCCTGCTCCACGGTCTTCTTCTCAAGAGCCTGCTGGACAGGAGGCTTCATCGTCAGCGTCAGGCCGCTGTCGGAGCCGCCCGTCAGATCGTACTCGGTCGCAAACTTTGAATCGAGCAACGAGCGCGCATCGCTCGACTTGGTCGTCGGCACTCCATCGACACGAACAATCTGCGGCTGCTTCGGATCGGGCTTGATCACCTGCGAGTACGGAATGTTGGCTGCTTTGAGCGTTTGCTGAACGCGGCCTACAAGGTTGTCGGTCTCAGCGCTCACGGCCTCCGACACCACCACCTGCAAAATGAGGTGCGCGCCGCCGCGAAGGTCAAGACCAAGGTGGATCCGCTTGGTTATGCCCTCCATCAAGGCTTTGCCGGTCAGACCTGAAGGTATTCCAAAAATGCCGTAAACAAATACCACCAGCACGGCAACGATCAGAGCAATTCTGCCTTTGAGATTCTTTTTCATTTCTCCAGTTCTCTGGTCCCCAAAATAGAGCCCTCAGGCGCCCTATGTATCGGAGCTCCCCTCGGTCGTCACCGATGCAATCGCACCCTTTGCAATCTCCAGCTTCAGGCTGTCAGGCGCCACGCGGACGATAATCGAGTCATCCTTGATCGACAGAATGATGCCGCGGATGCCGCCCGATGTCGTGACCCTGTCCCCCGTCTTCAGCTTCGACAGCATCTCCTGCCATTGCTTTTGACGCTTCTGCTGCGGACGAATCATGACAAAGTACAGCACCGGGATCAGAAGCAACGGCAGAAGCATTGTTATGCCGCCGCCGGCTGCCGGTGCCGCGAGCCAAAATGCCAAACTTGTCGCCACACTCTTCCTTTACTCGCCCGGCCTCGCTTATGCGCTGCTCAAGGCAACGGCGAGTCCGGCCTGCGCCGGTCGCCCTCAAAAAAGATTTGTCTCCGGGAACGTCCCTGGCCTCCGAATGCGTCCGGCTCAGGTTCTGGAAGGAGGATTCGGCTGCTGCCCCGGCCCTTCACCTGCCACCGAATGCAGCCATAAACCCAGCTACCGTCTGCTTCCTCTTCGACACAGTCCTCCCTTGAATCCGGCTCGGGGAAAACCCCTGTTTTCGCTCTTTATTTCCCTAGCCGAAATCCGAAAAGAAGTCCTAGCAAGATAAGAAACGCGCAGACATGCCTGTGTCAAGGCTGCGGACCACGGCGCGCGGAATCTTCTTGAAAGTAGGCGCGGCAATGCAGAAAATGCGCTCGCCGCGAACGGCTCCGGCTACAGCAGAATCCGAGTAGATGTACCCAGGATGCACGTCACCCCAGTGGCTTTTTCCTCAAGAAAAAGCCACCCTGCCCGATTTCACCAAGGCCACGGTTACTCGGATTCTGCTTTAATTCGTCTTCGCCGGCTGAGCCGTCTCCGGCTCGTCGTCGGAGTCCTCGACCAGCACCGCCGAGCCCGGCACCAGGTTGAAACTCACTGCGCTCTGCCCCGCGGGGTGAAACGTGATCCGCATCGGATCGCGCTGCCACTCCGTCACGCCGCACGCCGGGCCCTGTCCATCGGTATCGAAGGCAGAAAGTTTCTTCACCAGCACGGGCTTGCGCACCGCAAGCTGCGCCACCACCGCATAGAGGCTTTTGCCGGTCGTCGTCACGCCACAGTAGGCTGCGTAATCGCGAAACCAGATCACCTGGCTCACGCCGGGATCGTAATCCGGCAGCTTCAATGCCGTGACGTGGCCGCTTGTGCGATCCACCAGCAGCCATGGCCCACGCTGCCACACCCAGTGCGTCTGGCCGGCCTGGGCGCTCGCCGTCGCGCTAGGCAACGTGTCGTTGAGCTTGATTACGCGGCGCACCACGAAGCTGCGATCGGTCACGTCGTGCGCGTCGCCGGTCGTCCACTCCTTCACCGTGCCATCCACCAGCAGCGGCCTGATCTTCAGCGCGGTCTCATCGGCAGCCGCGCCTGAAGGATCGCCGGCCTTCGAGTATGGAACGCGTTTGAAGGCGCCGAGAAAGACTGCGTGATTCTTCCTTGTCGCGGCCCGCACCGGTGCGGCAACAAGCCCCACCGCCGTGAGGATCAAGATTGCAATGCCCGCCTTCCCTGGCCCTCTGAACATGTCTACCCCTGTGCCGCCTCGATTGCCCTGCCCACCCTGAACGCCGTCGCTTCGTGCAAATGTGCTGCGAGAATCTGCATGCCCACCGGCAACCCCGCCGCGGTTGCGCCGCACGGCACCGTCACGCCGCAGATGCCCGCAAGGCTCGCCGTCACGGTGTAAATGTCCGCGAGATACATCGCCAGCGGATCGCCAGTCTTCTCGCCGAGCCTGAACGCTGGCACGGGCGAGGTCGGCGTCACAATCGCATCCACGTCCGCAAACGCGCGCAGAAACTCCTCTGCCAGCAGGCGCCGCACCTGCTGCGCCTTCAGGTAATACGCATCGTAGTAGCCCGCGGAGAGCGCATAGGTACCCAGCAG
>JBATYG010000386.1:0-4101 GCA_049673945.1 Occallatibacter sp. | reverse complement strand
GGCTTGAAGCGCAGAAGAAGACAGGTGGGTCGCCGGTGTATCGCTATCACTTCGAGTTGGCCGCGCCGCCGAGCAAGTTCCACCCCGGGACGTTTGCCTTTCACTCGGATGACATCGAGTACGTCTTCGGCACCCTAGATACGCGGCCGGGGTACACGGTGCGCGATGAGGACCGCACGCTGAGCGATCAGATCATGACCTACTGGACGAACTTCGCGCGGTCGGGCGATCCCAATGGACCGGGCGTGCCGACATGGCCGGAGATGGGCACGAATGATTCGCTCATTCACCTGAACAACCCGATCACATCGGGACCGGACACGCTCGGGGCGCGGTATGAGTTCCTGTTGCAGGGAATTGCGCCGATGCATTTTTAGCGAAGGCTAAGCAGAAGCAGAAAGGCCGCCTCAGAGGGCGGCCTTTTTTCGTATGCGATTTTGAGAAGGAATCAGTCGCTGGTGCCGGCGGCAGCAGCGAAGCCAGCGGCCTGTGGCGCTGGAATGGTGCTGGCGGGCGGTGGGTCGGCAAAGGTCGAGCCTTTGGCGTTGATGGCCGTCGAGTAGTCAGGGCCGAGCCCGAGCTTTTTGAGGGCGCGCGAATCGGGCATGAGCTTGGTCTGCCAGCCCTGGTCGGCCTGGAACTTCTGCATGGCGGCGACGGTCTCGGCATCCCAGTTTCCGTCGGGCTCGCCAGAGAAATAGTGCTCGCGAATGAGCGCCTGCTGGATCTCGATGACGCGGGCGGGCTCAATGGCCTGCTGGCCGTGCACCCGGTGGGAGGTGCGCTTCGCCCTGACATGTCTGCGGGTGTGGCTAGACGCGTGAGACGCTCCGGTGGTGGTGGCCAAGGCCGGAGAGGCAGCAACGGCTGCAAACAGGACCCATGCCAGGCTTGCTCGGAATGAAAGCATGCTGGTTTCCCTCAAAAGATGAACTTGCGGGAGTGCGTATCCGTCATTTTAGCGAACAGCGGAAGCCCGTGCGAAAAGAATCACACTCCATGGTACTTAAGTAAAGGCCGCGCGGCGCCCTGGTCTGCCCGGTATCCGGGCCGATGGCTAGTATTTGCGGCCTTTAAGTCTTGCCTGACTTGGGCGCCCGATGGACTGGGCGCCTGAGCCTGCTGTTGGCGGCTATTGAAGCGTTCCGCCGAGGTAGTTGATTCCGTCTGCGGGTCGCCGCGGGTCCATCACTTCGAAGACCACGTCGTCGCCGGGCTTGAGCTTGCTGACAATGGCGTCGTACTGGCTTCTGGTGGCCGCGGACTGCTTGTTGATGCGAATGATGACCAGGCCAGGCTGGAGCTGCGAGAGATCGCCGAACGAGCCGGGACGAACCGACTGAATGACCATGCCGCCCTGGTGGAGCTTGGACGCGGTATTGGGCGAGGCTTCGTGCACGACGATGCCAAGCTTGGCTTCGCCTTCATCGCCCTGCTGATCCGGTGCGGTGGCGGACTGAGGATTGTTGAGCTCGGCAAAGACCTTGTCGCGGTCGCCGACCGTTGCCGTTGTGTCAGTCATTTTGCCGTCGCGCACGAAGCCGAGGCGCACGGAGGAGCCGGGCTTGCGGCTGGCGATTTCGTTGACCAGATCGTCGCCGTCCTTGATGGGACGTCCGTCGACGGAAGTGATGATGTCACCGGGCTTGAGTCCGGCCTTGTCGGCAGGGCCGCCTGGCTGGACTTCCTGCACGAGCACGCCGTTCTTGAAGCCGTAGACGCGATTGACGGCGCCGGAAAGATTCGCGCGGAAGGAGATGCCGATCGATCCGCGGGTGACCTTGTGGCTGGGGCTGATGAGGTCGTTGTAGACCGAGACGACGGTGTTGGACGGCATGGCGAAGCCGATGCCCTGGTAGCCGGCCGACTGGGTGAAGATGGCGGTGTTGACGCCGATGACTTCACCGTTCATGTTGAGCAGCGGGCCGCCGGAGTTGCCGGGGTTGATGGCCGCGTCGGTCTGGATGAAGTGCTGGAACTGGCCGCTGGCGCCGGGCTCGATGGTGCGGTTCTTGGCCGAGACGATGCCGGCGGTGACGGTTTGCGAGAGAGCGAAGGGGCTGCCGATGGCTTCGACCCAGTCGCCGACCTGCGTGTTGTCAGAGTTGCCGAGCTTGACCGTGGGTAATGCAGAGCTGGTGTCGATCTTGATGACGGCGAGATCGGTAGCCTTGTCGGTGCCGATGACGCGCGCGGGGCGGCCGAGGTCCTGCGTGTCGGGGTCGGTCGAGAGCTTGACATAGATTTTGTCTGCCTTCTCGATGACGTGATTGTTGGTGATGATGTAGCCCTTGGGGTCAACGATGAACCCAGAGCCGAGCGACTCGCGCAGCTGGCCGTCATCGCCATCCTGGTCGGGCGCCTGGCCGCCGAAAAAGCGGTTGAAGAAGTTCTGGAAGTCGTCAGGACCCTGGCCCTGTCCCTGACCTTGCCCGCCATTGTCATCGTCGTCGCCGTCGCCTCCACCGGGAGGCGCGATGTTGGGGTGGGGCGAGCGGCGGTGCAGGTTGGATTGCTTGGGCAGCGTCTCAGTGTTGATGTTGACGACTGCGGGACCGACTATCTTGGCAATCTTGACGAACTCGTTGGGAGGTACCGAGGAGTTGACCACGCGCAAAGGAGTGGCATCGGTGCTTGCATTCTGCTTTTCCTGGCCGCGCACTCCGTGCGCAGCAAAGGAGCCGATTACGATGGCAGCCGAAAGCGTGGCGAGCACGACAAAAGCGGAAGCGAGCCGGCGGGTACGCAGCCGTTCGAAAAGCGATTTCATGGATTCAATAACCTCGTTCGGTAGCCGACCCCGCGGGTCGATCGGTTCTATCCACCTTGCACCAGTATAACGAGATGCGAGGGCCTGCCTCGGTGGTATCGCCGGTGAAAAGCATAATGGAGCAGCGGGGGGATGCTCCATTGAGTTAGACGCAAGATCAGTTGAAAGTGTCGTTTGGTCGCCATGCTAATATCCCGCATGGAACCCCGCATGGAATTTAGACGGACACATCCCGTTCTTTCTGCAATCGTGCTGTGCGCGCTTGCGGCTGCCCCCTTTTGTGCCGGCCAGAGCGCCCCGCCCGCAAACGCCCCCGCCATCCTCGATCGATTGAACGCGATGCTCGAAGCCGGCAAGAGCGCCTGGACGCCGGAACAGCTTGCGACGATGGAAAAGCTGCGCGACGCGGCGATGAAAGATCCATACGCGCTCAATCAGCTTCGCCACCTCACTGACAATATCGGGCCGCGGCTGAGCGGGTCGCCGCAGGCGCAGCAGGCGGTGGAGTATGTGGCTGGCGAAATGCGCGCGCTGGGCGCGGAGGTGACGCTCGAAAAGGCGATGGTGCCGCACTGGGTACGTGGCGCGGAGACGGCCGAGCTGACGGCGTGGCAGGGACAGACGCCGGGCACGACGCAGAAGATTGTGCTGACGGCGCTGGGCAGTAGCGTGGCGACACCGCCCGAGGGAATTACTGCTCCGGTGGTGGTGGTGGATGACTGGCAGCAGTTGAAGGCGCTGCCGGCGGGGGCGGTGAAGGGCAAAATTCTGCTTTTCAATCAACGCTTTGACAAGGAACTGGCGGCCGAAGGCAACGGGCTGCAGGCGTATGGCATGGGAGTGGTCTACCGCGGTGCGGGGCCCGTTGCGGCAGCGTCACTGGGTGCGGTGGCGGTGCTCGTGCGCTCTGTAGGCGGGGCGGAATTCCGGCTGCCGCATACGGGGATGACGGATTACGCGCCGAATGTGCCGAAGATTCCCGCGGCCGCGGTGACGGCCGAGGACGCGGAACTGCTGAAGAACCTGACCGGTCAGGGCCCGGGTACGATGCCCCTCACGCTGACGCCGCAGACGTTTCCTGACGCGCAGAGCTACAACGTGATCGCGGACTGGAAGGGCAGCGAGCATCCGGAGCAGGTTGTCGTGGTGTCAGGCCATCTGGATTCATGGGACCTGGGCACGGGCGCGATCGACGACGGCGCGGGTGTGGTGGTCTCGATGCAGGCGATTCATTTGCTCAAAGAACTGGGGATTCATCCCAAGCGCACGGTGCGCTTCATCGCATGGATGAGTGAAGAAGAAGGCTCGGAGGGCGCGGCGGCGTATATGAG
>JBATYG010000385.1:0-10025 GCA_049673945.1 Occallatibacter sp. | reverse complement strand
CCTTGGCTTGATGCGGAACTCGACGCGGTCCAGCCGAAGCTGATCATATGTCTCGGCGCCGTCGCCGCTCAATCCCTCCTAGGAACCCGCTTCAGGGTAACCATTGATCACGGCGTCGTGGAAGAAGTCGAGGGCCTGCCTCCCATCATGGCGACTGCGCATCCCGCCTCGATCCTGCGCGCGCGCACTAATGAGGATCGGCATCGCAAGACCAACTCATTCGTCGCTGATCTCAAGCTGGCTGCTGCGTTTCTTCGTGCATATTGAAGGCGTCGATTCTTCTCTGCAGCGCCATCGCATCCTCGGGCGACTTCACTTTCAGATCATTGTCAAAGTAGATGTACACATCGCGCGCGTCCATTGCTGAAGCATCCCCGGCACTTGCCTTGTCGCCGTCGACGACTTCTTTGCCCTGTGCCCATCGCTGAATGCGCTCTGCCCACTCGTCGAGCGCCTCATCGGTGTATCCACTGGCATATAGCTTCTCGCTACCGTGCAGGCGGCAATAGACAAAGTCGGCGGTGGTATCCATCAGCCGCGGCCACATCGGCGTGTCGGCCACGACCATCCCGATCCTGTACTTGCGAAGCAGGGCAATGTACTCTTCGCACGCAAAACTCTTGTGCCTGATCTCAACCGCATGCCGCAGCGGACGATTCTTCTCCACCTCGAGCCACACGCGTCCATCCATCCACTTGTCGTGATCCTTGCCGAGTTCGCCCGCCTCCCTTTGCGTGTGCGGCAGCAACGAGAAGAAGTGATCAAGGAGCACTGCATCGAATTTAAGGCTTGGTGGGAACTGCCAAAGGATCGGCCCCAGTTTCTCTTTAAGGCAGAGCAATCCTGAAGCGAGAAAGTTCGCAAGGGGGGCTTCGGCATCCTTGAGCCGCCGAATGTGCGTGATGAACTGCGGCGCCTTAACTGAAAAGACGAAGCGTTCGGGCGTTTCGGCGAACCACTGCTGAAAATTCTTCGGCTTCTGAAGGGAATAGAATGATCCGTTCAGCTCAATCGAATTGAACTTACTTGACGCGTATTCGAGCTCCCGCCGCTGTACGAGCTTCTCCGGGTAGAAAACGCCGCGCCACGGTTCGTAACGCCAGCCGGAAATGCCAATTCGAATGTCTCCAGGCATCGTTATCTCTATTCTCAGTGCAACAACTCTCGCTGGAACGAGGATAGCGTCTCGCAGAGATAATGGCCAGCATCGATGGCAGACGCGTGCTGCCGCCTTCGCCGCATCGATGTAAAATTCTGCGCATGAGAATGACGCGACCGTGCGCGGTGCTGCGCGACGTGATGGCCCTGCTGAGGGTGTCGTCGACGCCGAGAACGATCCGATCCGGGTAGGGGGAGCCCGAGATAGCCGACACCTTCATCTACAAAAGGGCCGATGCGCCACAGGCTCCGGACAAAGAGCTTGTTTCAATCAGAACGTCCTGCTCCAAAGAATCGGAGACATGGTCGTCGGTGGCGGAGATTGGGCTGTGCTCGACAATCTCGATACCGTATCCTTCGAGCGCGGCAATCCGGCGGGGATGATCTGTCAGCAGACGGATGCGGCGAAGATTGAGGTCGAGTAGAATCTGCGCTCCGACTCCAACTTCACGTTGTATGCGCCGGCGGTGCTCCGGGCTGACGAGATCCTTCTCTTCACGGTGGAATCGCAGCTTATTGACGGCGTGGATGTTTTCGAGTGCAAATCCGAGCGAATTTTGATGCAGATAGATCAGAGCTCCGCGTCCTTCGTCGGTAATTCGCCGCAACGAGGCGCGAATATATGAGGCACACTTGCACGACGATGCGTGAAAGACGTCGCCAGCAAGACAACGTGTGTGCATGCGCACCAACGCCGGTTCGTCGGAGCGCCTCAGGTCGCCATATACCAGAGCCACGTGGGACTCTCCATCGAGATCGGAACCATAAGCAATCATCGAGAAGTCACCAAACTCGGTCGGCAAGACAGCGTCTCCCTTGCGATGGACGCAGCGTTCATGAGCCATTCGGTAGCGAATTAGTTCGGCCACCGTGATCATCTTCAGCCCGTGTTCCTTGCAGAAATCGATAAGATCCGGCACCCGAGCCATGGTCCCGTCGTCTTTCATGACTTCGCAAATCACGCCTGCCGGCGTCAGACCGGCCAGTCGGGCCAGGTCAACGGACGCTTCTGTCTGGCCGGCCCGCACGAGCACTCCGCCGTTTTGCGCTCGTAAGGGAAACACATGACCCGGGCGGCCAAGGTCGGAGGGCCGCGCCTGGGGATCGATTGCACACAGGATCGTCTCGGCACGGTCATATGCCGAGATGCCCGTGGTGACACCCCGACTCAGAGCGTCGATCGACTCCGTGAACGCAGTTCCGAACCGTGCCGTGTTTTGCGCGCTCATCGGCTGCAAATGCAGATAATCGAGACGCTCTGGCGTCATGGCAAGGCAGATGAGTCCACGACCGTGCTTGGCCATAAAGTTGATTGCTTCGGGAGTGATCTTTTCCGCCGCCACGGTAAGGTCGCCCTCATTCTCTCGGTCTTCATCATCGACAACCACAACCATTCGTCCGGCGCGAATCTCCTCGATGGCTGTCGGCACATCGGTAAACGGAGAGTGTGTGTGCATGAGATGACCTCGTTGTAAACGCAAGCTGACGAAGTTAGAGAACATTTGCCTCTTACCTGCCGTGCTCCGAACGGCGTATTGGCATTCACGGGCACGTCGAACACCGCATTGGGCCATTCGTCAACTAACGACAATGTAGAACGCGGAGAATCAGGAGTTGTCAGCATGCTGTCATCGGATTGTCATGAAGTTGAGACGCCCAATTCGCAGCAATCAACTGCGATTTGCACCCGTGAAGGTATAGCGTTTTCGCCTTAGGACGGCTCAATGTCCGGCGATGCCAAATGCCAGAACAGCAAGAGTATCGACATCAATTGGGTGAATAGGGTGATTGACCATTCGGGACGTATTCCTGGCCATACATATTGGTGTGAGGCATGGTTCTGGCGCCTGCTATCGGAGCCCTGAGTACTCCGAGGTCAACCGCATGTTCAGAAAGGTGTACAGGGTGGCTTAGGCCGTCAAGAATGGACTGGGGAATGCCCTCAACCCAAACATGTAATTTGTAATCGCCAAGCGGAATGTCGCGAAGCAGGACGGAATCCTTTGCGTCGGCTATCGCGTAAAGGGGAGTGCTGAGGGCTATGACGACAGCGCTCATTTCCGGGTGAATATTGCAGAAGATATAGGAAACGCCGACATTCGTGAACGTAACGGATTTGCTTGAGCCGGCCTCGTAGAGTCCGAGATCGAATCGTTTGCCTTCGAAGAGTGAGAAAACGTTGTGAAAGAACGGATCTTTATTTGGAAACTCGACGACGCTGCCAGCAGGAATTACCTGCAGATGAGGAATGAAGGTACGGTTCTTCTGGAGCAAGGTATAGTGACCATGAGAAATGAAATGAGGAGCCGGTGTACCCGCCAGGGGCTCCAGCCAGATCACGGCTGGCACAGCACGATGTTTTCCGGGCAGTGAAGAGAGGATCTGAAGGCGCAACTCAGCAGATGGTGTTGTTTGCGGATTCTGGGCATACATAACCTCGCACGCCAGCATCGCGGCGCAGACGATCCACTTGCCGAAACTCCTTTTCCTCGTCAAAATCTATATCCTGCTCCGAGACCGATGATATTGCTTGCCGCTGGCGGACCAATGACCGTAAAACTTTCAAGGTATCGATATTCCAGCGAGAATTGGAAATAGGCGCTGGGACTATAGATCGCGTTGCCTGTATAAGTGCGATTTCTGGCAAGACCTTGATATGGGCTTCCGCCGGCGACGGCGTAAGGCCGCAATTCATCGGCGAAAACATTGTCGATCCCGAAGGCAGCATTCAGTTCCAGCCGTTCGGAGACTCTTTCCTTTAATTGCGCCCAGCCTCCAACGTCGTCCAGCGGTCGGAAATAATAGCTGCCGGAGTCAGGATCGAAGCGGTAGGCGAAATCCTTGTAAGCCCCCCCTCCAAGGCCACCCAGAGCCAATCCACGATAGAAACTTCCGCTGAACTCCAAACGAGCGGGCAGATTGAGACGAGCGTCGAAAGTGCCCGCCCAGGAATCGAAGCCGTGCCCCAGCACGTCGGAAAAGTGAGGCGCAAAATATCCACCAATGCCGAAATGATTACGGTCCTCATTGCTGTTCCCCAGAGGTCCTTGCAGAGCGACGCGCGCTTCCGCACCCGGCCATCGGCTCTGTTCGGCACTGTTTGGAGGCGTCACCGCCAAAGTGCTGGAGGGTGACGGCGATAGCGGAGCATCGCCGACGTAGATCAATGCAGCCTGGAGGCGGACACCCTGGGAATCGGATGGCCCGAAATCCTGAGTTACACCTACTTGCGGGTTCCACGTCCACAGGTTGCCGGACCAGGCCAGCGCCGGTACAGCGACGGCCGTCAGCGAAGTTGGCATATCGGGCGTGAAGATTGGATGATCGAGCGAGAAATAGGCTTCCGTGTGCGCCCATTGCAGGCCCGCGTGAGCAGTGCGCAGGCGCAGCAGGGTGGTGGTGGCGTTATAGTAGCCGCTATAGGCCGTCGTCGGGCTGTTGGATGCCGGACTGCCATCGAAATCCACACGAAGATCGGCGTAGCTGCGTGCGCCAAACAAATGAGGTCCATGGGCGTCGATCCCAAGTATCGTTTGGCGCAGAGTCGCACCGGTCGTGCCGGGACCCGGAAGCGCGACTGTTGGCGTCGCCGCCATGTCCACTGCACCCGTATTTACAAAACCATTCATCAATAACAGTCCGCTGACCTTTACCGGATACTTGGACGCGCTCTCTACCTTCGATTGATCCAGAGTTGCGATCTGAGATTCCTGCATTGTCTGGCGCTCGCGAATGTCCTGGATTGCTGCAGAAGTGGATTCAGGCTTGACTTGAGACGAGCAAATGGAGACTGAAGCTGGGGTAGAAGGCGGCTGAGTGCCGACGATCGCTGCTCCCTGCGCCACTTGACGTTGCAATTCACTCAGCTGCTTCCGCATTTCGTCTAGTTGGCGCTGCGATTGTTCAAGTTGAGCCTGCGTGCGCGTCATGGCATCCGTCAATTTCTGGATCTGCTGGGACAGGTTCTCATCCGTAGTGCTCTGTGCGCGGAGGAAATTGGTCGGAAGCCCGAGCAATATCAAGAGGAGGGCCAGCGCTCTGAAAAGAGCGCGAGGCTCAAGATTGAATTGTCGAGCCAGCTTATATTCGTACATTCTCATCAGGGGTCACCCCATCGTGGCGGTCGTCCTCGAATACGTCGGACAGATTCCGCATAGGAACCGTGCGTGCCACCGTCATCTGAAAGATCGTCTCACCGGGACGACTGCTAAGCAAAATCACCCCTCCTCCGTGCTCAACAGCGATGCAGTGCGCCAGGGTCAGCCCAAGTCCTGTGCCTTTTTGCTTTCCTTCACTTACGAATGGTTCGAAAAGGCTCTCGCGAATCTTCTCCGGAACGCCTGGACCATTGTCTATTACATTGACGACAAGCTGACGTTCCTGCGTCTCCAGAGTAGCCACAACCCTGGCTGCCGCTCCCATAGCGCGGACAGCCTGGCAGGCATTAAGCAGGAGATTTGATATGGCTCTCTCTATCTGCTTCCCGTCCACGACCGCAGCGGTTTCGGCGGGTTCGCCGTACTTCGTTGTCAGCGTGACTCCATCTGCATCCGGATGGGCCCGGACCACGGCCGTGGCCCGTTCGAGCAGAGTAGCCATCAACTCTGACTGCCTCCGTATGCCTGCACCGGTCCGACTGAATATCAGCAGCGATTCGATCATGTCCGTTGTGCCGTTCACGGCCGCCCGGATGTCTCCAAATATTTCTGCACGCTCGCTGGTGGAAAAGCGATCTGAAGCTAGAAACTCTGAATTGGCGAAAATGGCGGCGAGATAATGACGGAGATCGTGAGAAACGGAGCTTGCCATTCGCCCGATTGTCGCCAGCCGCTCGGATTCGAGCACCGCTTGATTCGCTTTCTGGATTGCACTGCGCATGCGGGCAAAGGCAGCGCTCAACTGCCGTACTTCCTGCGTGCCATGGCTCGGCACACGATGTTCGACGTCTCCAAGACCAAACGCCAGAACGCTCCGAGAAAGCTCTTCCAGCGGACGCGTCACCAGCCGCGAAATCACCACCATCAGCATCGTCCCTGAGAGAAGGGCCAGAAGGCCCACAACAAGCACCATGCGGTCAATCCGACCGATGGAGCGCTCTGCAGGTTCAAAAGATTTCAGAACGACCAGTTGCAAAGGAGATGTGGCCGTTGCGGAGAGATCCTCGGTGGCTGAGAGAAATCGGGCATCTCCCAGCTTCACGGCAGCGGGTCTTCGTGACATACCAAAAAGCGCGCCAGACCGCTTTGTCAAACTTGCCTGCACATCCGGCGCAAGCGTGCTGGCCACAATTCGCCCGTCGCTCAAAAAGGTCGCTTCGATCCCCGTGGCCTGACTGATTTGGCGCACCGTGCGCTCGATGGAAACGCCGCTCAAGACATAGCCCAACAGTGTTCCATCCTGATCGCTGCCGAAATAGAGCGGACGTAGCGCACAAGCATAGAGCGACCCTCCATCGATGAGGTAATGCTTCGTTGAATCCGCGAGGAGAGCCTTCATTCCCCGTCGAAGCGTGTCGTCGGCTGGCGCATTGTTCGCATAGGCCGCGACCACCCGGCCTCTCGGATCGGCGATCATGAACAGGTCAGTACCACTGAGTTGCCAGAACTCGGCGGCTCCATCCTGAATGGTGAGGTCGTCCCCACTGGTCATCAGCGCCTTCAGGGTGGGCAGTTCGGCAAGGAGCGCGTTCTCGCGCTCCAGGGCTCCGAGTCTCTCGGCCTGCAGATTTTGGAAGGCGACGACTGAGTGATCCAAGTCCTGGGAAAGCTCGTCTGTTACCTGCTCTCTTAACTGGTGGCGAATCAGCAAGAGGCTAGTGCCGGTCACGGGGGCAATCACTAACGCCATGGTGACGACGAGAAGCACGTAGGTTCGCAAACCTTGCTTCTCTCGCGTGCGTGCTCGGGTTAGGGCTTCGCCTTCGGGACGTTGGGCGGGATGAGCATCATGGGGCAAATTTGTATCCTGCGCCATAAATTGTCAGCAGATGCTTCGGATTTGCAGGATCCGGCTCGAGCTTCTGGCGCAACTTCAGGATCTGATTATCTACGGTACGGGTGGTCGGATAGAAGTTATATCCCCAGACCTCATTCAGCAGGACATCACGTGTGAGGACACGCTCGGCATTTTCAGTGAAAAACTTCAGGAGCTTGAACTCGTGGGCGGTGAGGACGACGGGCTTTCCGCTGCGTCGGACTGTCATTTTCTTGAAGTCGACTTCGCAATCGGCGAAGCGAAAGATCATTGGCGGCGCAGGCTTACGCTGTCGGCGGATGGCTGCCTGAACCCGGGCCGTGAGCTCTCTTGGACTAAAGGGTTTGGTGACATAATCGTCGGCCCCCAGTTCAAGAAGCAACACTTTATCCGCGACTTCAGTAATCGCGCTGAGCACTACGATCGGGGTCTCAGCGGAAAGCCCCTTAAAGGTCTGACAGAGTTCTCGGCCGGAAATATTGGGGAGGATCAAATCGAGGACCACTGCGAGCGGCTGCTCGCGGCGAAACAGATCAAGCCCGGTTTGGCCGTCACCCGCGACAACAGCGGCGTAGCGCTCGTGAGTAAAGATTCTGCGCAACACCTTTTGCATGCGAGGATCATCCTCGATGATGAGGATGACACCGAGGCTCACCGCCGGTAGGGTGCCGCTTTGCGCTTCTGTTGCCACTTCCATCTCTTGGACCATGATCTAGATCCTCATCCTTCTATTCTGGTCGAAACGGCCCTGTTCCTGCTTGAAAGTAGGCCGGAAATTACAATCGGATGACAATTTGGGAGGTCCTGTTGGAATCTCCTCTTGACGTCCCGATAGATATCTGATGCCGACGACCCGTTACGCGCACTGGTCATGAGCTGCCCCCTTCAGTTTGTCCGGGTAAGTGAGAGCACGTTCAACTGCCGTTACTGGCGCGCCTACGTTGGCACGCCCGCGGCCCGCGACATTCTCGAGGAAGCACTGGAACGCAATCGGTGTCGTCTGCGTCTGGTCGTGGCAGGATATGTCGTTATGCCTGAACGCGTCCATCTGTTCATCGGCGAGCCTCGCTTGGGAACCGTCGCTACAGTCCGGGGCAGGGTCGTCAGTAGCGGGGGATGGTGAGGGCGCCGGTGAGGCTGGAGACGTTTTCGACGTGGTGGCTGCGGCACCAGGATTCGAGTCCTTTGGCGATGCGCTCTACGGCGCGTGGGTCGGCATAGCTGGCGGTTCCAACCTGGACGGCGGTGGCGCCGGCGAGCATGAACTCGACTGCATCCTCGGGGGTGAGGATGCCACCAAGTCCCAGGATCGGGATGGAAACCGCAGATGCCGCCTCATAGACCATGCGCAGAGCGATGGGCTTTATGCCGGGGCCGGAGAGGCCACCGGTGACGTTGGTGAGCCGGGGCTTGCGGGTTTCGACGTCGATGGACATGGCGAGGAAGGTGTTGACGAGACTGACAGCGTCAGCGCCCGCGCCGGCGGCGACGCGGGCCATCTGCGCGATCGAGGCGACGTTGGGCGAGAGCTTGACGATGAGCGGCCGCGCCGAGGCGCCCTTGGCGAGCTCGACGAGATGCTGGAGGGAGCTGGGATCGGCGCCGAAGGTCATGCCGCCCGCGTGAACGTTGGGGCAGGAGACGTTGAGCTCATAGGCGGCGATGCCGGGTGCGTCGTTGAGGCGCGCGATGACCGCAATGTATTCGCTGACGGTGTAGCCGAAGACATTGACGATGCAGTGGCAGCCCGGGTATTTGGCGAGGAGAGGAAGTTTTTTGGCGATGAACTCGTCGACGCCGATGTTCTGCAGGCCGATGGCGTTGAGCATACCGGCGGGAGTTTGCAGAATGCGCGGCGCGGGGTGGCCGGTCATGGGCTGCAGGGAGAGGCCCTTGGTGACAAAGCCCCCGATGCGCTCAAGGGAAACGATCTCTTCAAACTCGGTGCCATAGCCGAAGGTGCCGCTGGCTGCGATGAGCGGATTCGCGAGCTCCAACCCGGCGAGATTCACTTTCATGTTGGGCTTCACGCGCGGCTTATTCCTTGAGGATGGATTCAGAGCCTGTTAACACGCCTAATGAGCCGGCCTGATCGTTCCGGTCCTGATGGCCTGGGTGAGGACGTGGCCGATGGAGGCGGACGGCTGATTGACGCCGGCGAGCGAGGCGAATGTTGCCGCAAGATCAACCGGGGCTACACGTCCATGATACTCGCCAGGAATAAAGGGAGCGCCGTAGAAGGCGAGGGGCACGTGGCGGTCGTAGGACCACGGGCTGAAGTGGGTCGTTCCCTTGCTGAGCAGCGGCATCTGGTAGCCGCCGATGATGAGCATGACGAACCAGTTGCCGTGGTCGACGTAGCTGTGGGCGAGTAGACGGCCCCAGTCATCGGACGGAAGCTGGCCAGTGGCGAGAGCCAGACGCGTGTAGGCTCCCGCAAATTGGGGCGTGGGAGCCAGGCGATATTGCGCGGGAAGCTGGTCAGGCAGCGCCGGAGCCTGCGCGCCGATCGCACCTGGAAGAAGTGCGGCGACTTCGTCTTCGGCGGCTCTCTCGTCGATGTGGACCTTTGCGAAGGCGCGCTTGTCGAGAACGATGTAAGGCAGATCCGGTCCGGGCATGAGGTACTTCTCGCCGGCGCCGGGTGAGTAGAGCTGGTTGAGCCCCTCGTTGAGCGAAGCGTAGAGGGCCTTCATATCGAGTTGAGCAGCGTTGATGCCGAGGTGTGCCGCTTCAGCCGAGACGGGGGCGACGCCGTGATCGGCGGTAAGGGCGATCCAGACGTTGTTGAGTCCGATGGTGTGGTCGAGCCAGTTGAAGAAGCTGTTGAAGTCGCGGTCGAGGCTCAGGATCATCTGCTCCTGCGAGGCGGAGTCAGGTCCGTTGGCGTGTCC
>JBATYG010000384.1:0-1661 GCA_049673945.1 Occallatibacter sp. | reverse complement strand
CTGAATCACCGGCCCGTCGCCCAGCGGATCGCTGAAGGGCACCCCCAGCTCGATCACATCCGCGCCCGCGTCAATGGCCGCAAGCGCAATGGCTCGCGTCGCCTCAAGACTCGGGTCGCCCGCCGTGAGATACACCACCAGGCCGGGACTGTGATTGGGCTTGTGATTGAACTCAATCGCCATCGGAATCGCTTCACACTCCCTGGAGATGCAGCTCACGGGCCAGAATGCCCATATCCTTATCGCCGCGTCCGGAGAGATTCACTACAAGTATGTCATGCTGCGCCATCGCCGGCGCGATGCGCAGCGCCTCGGCAACTGCATGCGCGCTTTCGAGCGCCGGCAGAATCCCCTCCGTCCGCGCCAGCTTTACCACCGCATCGAGAGCCGCCGCGTCGTCTTGTGAGACGTACTCCGCGCGCCCAGAGTCATGCAGCATCGCGTGCTCCGGCCCAATCGATGCATAATCCAGCCCCGCCGAAACCGAGTGCGTCGCCGCAATCTGCCCGTTTTCATCCTGCAGCACATAGGAGAAGGTGCCCTGCAGCACGCCCGGCTCGCCGCCCTGAAAACGCGCCGCATGCTCGCCCAGCTTCACGCCGCATCCGCCCGCTTCCACGCCAATCAATCGCACCTGTTTGTCGGGAATGAACTCATAAAACGCGCCGATCGCATTCGACCCGCCGCCCACGCAGGCGACCACCACGGTCGGCAGCCGGCCCTCCTTCTCAAGGATCTGCTCTTTCATCTCCCGGCTGATCACGCGATGAAAATCACGCACCATCGTGGGGTAGGGATGCGCACCCAGCGCACTGCCCAGCAGATAGTAGGTCGTGCGCACGTTCGTGACCCAGTCGCGCATCGCTTCGCTGATGGCGTCTTTCAGTGTCTTCGAGCCCGACGAAACGCCGCGCACCTCTGCGCCCAGCAGCCGCATGCGCAGCACGTTCAGCTCCTGCCGCACCATGTCCACGTCGCCCATGTAGATCACGCACTCGAGGTCGAGCAGCGCGCACACGGTTGCCGTGGCCACGCCATGCTGGCCCGCGCCGGTCTCGGCGATGATGCGCTTCTTGCCCATGCGCTTGGCCAGCAACGCCTGCCCGAGGGCGTTGTTGATCTTGTGCGCTCCGGTGTGCAGCAGGTCTTCGCGCTTGAGATAAATCTTCGCGCCGCCCAGCTCTTCAGTCAGGCGCTTGCAATAGTAGAGCGGCGTCGGCCGGCCGGCAAAGTCCTTCAGCAGCCCGGCCAGTTCGACCTGAAAGGCCGCGTCCGCCTGCGCCTTCTCGTACTCATGCTCCAGTTCGACCAGCGCGGCCATCAGCGTCTCCGGCACATACCGCCCACCGTAGATGCCAAACCGCCCCGGCCGCGACTCCGACGGAGCCGCCGGAAGAATCACCGATGCCATCAAGAGCCTCCTGCTGCGTTTCAACGCTGGAGCCTCTAGTGTACTAGGCCAACAGAAAGGCCTCCTTTTCGGCGAGTGGCCCATCCATCGCTTGCGCCCGCCTTCTCGCCGGAACTTCCCTGCCGAACAGCGAAGCCTCTAGTGCGCCAGCCTCGTCTCCCCCCGCGCCGCCATCCCCTTGCGGCTCTTCGCGAGGTCGCACAGCATATCCGAGTGAATGTTCAGCCCGATATTCATCATGTTGTAGAAG
>JBATYG010000383.1:0-1931 GCA_049673945.1 Occallatibacter sp. | reverse complement strand
GCATTCATTCGAGCGACCAAACCCGCTGCGACGTGCTGTGCGCCGGGTTGCTGCCAGGGCTGACGGCGATGGCGGACCACTACAACGTGTTGTTCCTGTGCACAGGCAACTCGGCGCGGTCGATCATGGCCGAGGCGGTCTTAAACCGCAAGGGCATGGGCAGGTTTACGGCGTATAGCGCGGGGAGCCATCCATCTGGAATGCCGCGGCCGGAAGCGCTCAGGCAGATCGAGTCGGCCGGCATCCCAACCGCGAATCTGCGGAGCAAATCGTGGAATGAATTTGCGCAGCCAGCGGCGCCAAAGCTGAATTTCGTTTTCACCGTTTGCGACAACGCAGCGAATGAGGCATGCCCCTACTGGCCGGGTCAACCGATGACGGCGCATTGGGGGGTCGCCGATCCTGCGGCGATGACGGGCACGCCCGAAGAGATTGCGCGCGCCTTCCATGATGCGTATGTCGTCCTCGATCGTCGCATCGGATTGTTTCTTGCGCTGCCGCTTGCCACGCTGAAGCAACTTGCCATTCAACAGGAGATCGAGCGGATCGGCAGGCTATGAACCCTCTATCGGCACGCCACGCGATTGTCCTGCGAGGCCACGATCTGCCACTTCCCGTTGCGCTTCAGCCATGTATCGGTCCAGATCTGGCAGACCCTCGCCGCCGGCTGGCCCTTGTCCTTGCCCACGGCATGTTCGCGTCCGTAGACGACGGCAAGATTCTCGCCGAAGAAGTGCACCCGGGCCTCATCGAGGCCGCAATCCTGCGCGATGTGTGGGCCTTTCTCGTCGCGCAGCTCGTCCACTTTGGTAAAGCGCGCACCGCCCGTTGACGTGCCCTGAAAATCCTCGGCCAGCAGCGCCGCGACCACACCGTTGTTGACGCAGACGCCCTCGGCCCATTTGGCTTCCATTTGAGTGATGTACTCGACCGTCCTATCGTCCGCCGCTCCCCATCGGCCTTGTTGGGCAGACAACGCGACAGGCGCCAGCGCCGCCGCAACCGGAACCGCGAAGTTTAGTAAACGCTTTATTTGCATGGCGCAATCCTATAGGAGCTCCAGGTGCCTCAGCGTCGTGGCTAGGCGTCCGGACGCAGAAATCTCTGCCGAAAGTTGAGCAAAATTGCACAGACCCGCCGAATCGCTCCCGGTATGCTCACCCTCTCTGGCAAACATTTCGCCGAATGGAGGGCCCCGTGATGCATGGGTCAACAAGCTACGCACATCGACATAATTCTGATGGGAGTTATGATTCGATCTGTACTAAGTGCTATTCGACGGTAGCCACGGCTGAGAGCGAAGGGTCGCTCGCATCGTCTGAATCAGCGCACATCTGCCAGCCATCAGCCCTTTATCTGGCTAATCAAGGCTCTATCCCTGAGCGCACACCCATGTTGTTGTTGCGACAGGTCGCAGGCAATAACCGCGTAAGCGACAATGAGTTTAGACCGGCCTTCTAACCAGAAATCCCCCCGCGGACAAAACTGCGATTGACGGTCAAAACAGATCTGGCCGATTGAGAATGTCGGCCGGGCGTTCGCGCGCGGCGGGCGCTGAGCGCATGGCCGCGTGGGTTCCCCGCCTTTGGCACGGCGGCCCGATGGCGCGAAGCAACGCCTGGCCGTAACTGCGTAGAGGCTCAGACTTCATGTACGATTGGACGCCAGCTCAAGCCAATTCGAATGAATGAGTTCCCGAACCAACCCCCTGCGCTTGAGCTATTTCTTTAATCGAGAGGAAGTCGCGACCATGCAGGGAACCAATCGACGTTTGATGTTTCATGGGATGTGTTTGTTTGTGCTTGGGCTCTTTACGGGATTTGCAGAGCAGCATTTTGCGAATGTGCGGATGGGTCTCGCCGCACATCTTGAAGGTGTGATGAACGGCACCTTCCTCCTTGCATTGGGCGCCGTTTGGAGCCACGTGAAAT
>JBATYG010000382.1:0-4541 GCA_049673945.1 Occallatibacter sp. | reverse complement strand
GCATCGAACGCCGAGTTCAATCAGCCGGGTAACTTCTTCGCGGCGAATGCCCGTACGGCACAACTGACGCTGAAGTTCAACTTCTAACCCTTAACTGAAAAGTAGCAAGCAAAAGGGCACCCTGCGGGGTGCCCTTTGTGCTGACCTGAGAAATTGCGATCAGCGGATGCAGGGGACGGGCGGTGGCCCTTTTTGCCAAGCCTATATCAGGCTTTTTTGCGGGGCGAAGAATTTTTGGCCGCGGCCTTCTTTACGGCGGTCCTTTTCGCGGCCGGCTTGGACTTAGCCGGAGCAGACTTTGCGGCGGCTTTCTTTGTAGCAGATTTCGCCGGAGGCTTTGCAGGTTTGCTGCGTGCGGCGCGGGTTTTGGCGGCGAGCGCGATTTTGAGCTCGGCGTCGAATTCCGCGGGGGTGAGAGGGCGCGCGGACTTGCGGAGGCGCTCGATGTCGTAGAAGGCGCGCCGTTCGGAAAGGAAGACGTGAACGACGAAATCGACGTAATCGAGGAGGATCCACGTGCCCTCGCGGCGGCCTTCGACGGAGACGGGCAGGACGCTGAATTCGCGCTTGAGCTTATGCTCGATGTCGTCGGCGATGGTTTGCGCCTGGCGCCCGTTGAGAGCGGAGGTTATGAGGAAGAAGTCGGCGAGACCGGAGTCGACGGGATCGAGTTCGAGGATGCGTGTGTCTTCGCCCTTTTTGTCTTCACAGACCTGCGCGGCGGCCTGGACGAGAATGCGAGTCTGTTTGTGCGCCTGGGAGGTACTCATGCGGTGATCAAGGTCTCCATGGAGCATGGTAGCAGGAAGGGAGTCAGCGGTAGAGACCGCGGGCGGCAATGTAAGAGGCGACCGCATCGGGGAGAAGGCGCTCAATTTCGCCGGAGAGGGACTGGTTTTGGCCCGACTGGCTCGCGGAGGAGTCGGAGCGGATTTGTGCACGAATGGCCGAGGCGCTGATCTCGATGTTGAGTTCCGGTAAGAGGAAGAAGGGCGTAGTGACGCCGGCAATGTTGCGGAGAGTATAGATGCGCACCAGTTGATTGCCGGCCGGGTCGCTGGAGGATTCCACATTGCCGCTGATGGTGAGGCCGGCAGGAAGAGCGGCTGCGAGGTCATCGAGGGACTGGCCGGGGCGTGAGGCGACGATGAGGGGCGCGACGAAAGGAATTTCAGCTGCGCGATGCCAGCGGCGGAGACCAAGGAACGAGTCGGCTCCCATGAGGCAGTAGAGCTCGGCGTCGAAGGGAAGATCGGCGCGAATTGCGGCGAGCGTGTCGATGGTGTAATTGGGGGCGCTGGTGGGCGATGGCGCGTCGGCGAGCGAAACCAGAAATGTGGGATCGCCCGCAAGAGCGAGGCGTGTCATGGCGACGCGGTCGTCAAAACTGGCGGTTGAGCCATGCGGCTTGAGCGGCTGAGCGCCAACGGGCGCGAAGAGGACTGCATCGAGGCTGAGGGCACGCTGCGCGGCGCGCGCGATGGCCAGATGGCCGCGATGCGGCGGATCGAAGGTTCCACCGAAGAAGGCGAGACGGCGGAGATCGAGGCCGGGCATGTCCATTGCCCCATGGTAAGGCAGGAAAGGAGTATACGCACTCACGAGGGGCAGATGAGTGGTTGCAAATAGTCCTCGATGAACTCGGATGAGGTGGGGTCAGCGATGCAGGCGATGTAGCCGTCGGGCCGCACAAGGACGAGGGCGTCTGCCGGTCCGTAGAACTGTGCGACGAGCCCCTGGTTGTCGATCAGAGTGGGGAGAGACGCCTCGCTGCCGGGCGAGAGGTTGCGCGCGATGCAGACGACTCTGAGATCTCCGGCGAAATGACGGCCTGTGCGATCTAATGTGTCGCGATTGCATGCGCCCAGGCCCAGAAGGGTCCAGTGAGGGCCGCGGAAGAGATCGAACAGGCGGTGGGTGAGGCCATCGTGACCGACGACGGGAGAGTCTGGCGCGCGATCGCCGGCCTGAAGCTGCGCTGAAACAGCGCTGTGCTGACGGCTGAGCGAAGCGCCGCGATAGTTGATTCCAAGCTGCAAAGTGCCGGCATCGCGGCGCAGACTCTGCGCGTCGCGTGAGGACATGCCGCGATGGAGGCGGGAACTGATGCCGAGTACCGAAGCGGCGACGGGCAATCGCTCTTCTTCGTAGGTGGCAAGCAACGAATCGGCGCCGTACTGCAGAGCGGCGGCGAGTTTCCAGCCGAGGTTATAGGCGTCCTGTATGCCGGTGTTCATCCCCTGGCCACCAGCGGGCGAATGCACATGGGCGGCATCGCCAGCGAGGAAGACGCGGCGCTGTCGATAGCGGTCAACCATGCGGACGTTTGCACGGTAGAGCGATATCCAGGTCGCGCCGCCCAGCTTAAGGTCGTTGCGCGCGGTGCGTGTATCAAGGATGTGCTGAAAGGTTTGCAGGGATGGTTCAGCTTCGGCACCAGGCGGAATCTGCGCCTGAAATTGGAAGGCGTCTGTGGAAGGAAGCGGGCAGAGCGCGACCCAGCCATCGGGATGATTTGGCCAGGAGTGCCAGTGGTCCCGATCGAGATTGTCGAGCATTACGTCGCCGACGTACATGCGCTCGTCGGTCCATGATTCGCCTTCAAAGGAGAAATCGAGTGCTTTGCGGACGAAGCTGTGACCGCCATCTGCGCCGACGAGGTATCGGCAGTGAACGCGCTCGAATGCTCCACCGTGTTGAAGAGTTGCGATGACGCAATCGTCATTCTGCTCGATCTCGGTGATCTGGGTGGAGAGCTCGACGTGCACCCCATAAGCCTTGAGGCAGTCGCGCAGGATATCTTCAACGCGCCACTGCGGAATAATCAGGGGAGACGCATAGGGAATGTCGGGGGTGGGATTGAGGCCCTCGTGCACGTCCTTCTCGCCAAGGATTGTGGCGCCGTTGTAGGCACGAAAAGGCAGATGAAACCGGCCATTGGCCAGGATGCGATCGATGATGCCGAGGTCATCCAGGACCTCGAGCGAGCGCGGCTGCAGAGCTTTGCCGCGGGAGCTATTGAAGTACTCGGGCGCTTTATCGATGATGCGGATGCTGATGTTGCGGCGAGCGAGATCACAAGCGAGGGTGAGGCCGGTGGGACCGCTTCCGACGATGAGAATGGGAAGTTCGGCGATCATTTTGGGAGTTCCTCCTTAACCGCGTTAAGTTGCCTTAACGTTGTTAAGTAACTTAACATGGTTAAAGGAGACGCGGCAAGTGGCCCTGGACCGAAAGATCGTTATTGCAACCGCCCTGAAGTTGCTGGACGAGGTGGGCCTGGAGGCGCTGACGCTGCGGCGCCTGGCTGAGAGGCTGGACGTGCAGGCGCCGGCAATCTACTGGCACTTCAAGAATAAGCAGGATTTGCTGGACGAAATGGCGACGACGGTGATGCGGGATGAATCCGTGCGTTTAAGGGTCAAGGCGCATCTGGAGTGGAAGCCGTGGCTGCTCTGGTATGGGCGGTCGGTGCGGCGGATGCTGCTGGAGTATCGGGATGGGGCGCGGATGGTGAGCGGCACGCGCCTTACCGATCCCACGCTGTATGAGTCGCTGGAGGCGTCTCTGAGGAAGCTGCGGGATGCAGGCTTTTCGACGTTTGAGGCGACGGTGATTCTGTCGACGGTGTATAGCTATGCGGTGGGGTACGTGATCGAGGAGCAGGCTGTGTTTTCGCAGGAGGGCAAGAAGGATGAAATGTACGAAGTCGAGAATCGTTCACGAAGGATGAAGGCGGACAAGACGCCCCTTGCAATTGAAGCGGGGAGCTATCTTTTCACGAAGTTCGATCGGCGCTTCAATTCCGGGCTGAAGCTGATTATTGCGGGCATTGAAGCGCAAAGGGCAGCAGGGAGACGATGATGCGGTATTTGATTGCGGTTCTGGCTTTAGCAGGCGCGGTGGTTTCAGGTCTGGCGCTGCAGGCGCATTATTCGACAGGCACCGAGCCGTGCTCGATCAACCAGCATTGGGATTGCGGAGTTGTGAACCACAGTCCGTTTGCCATGATTGGGCATGTGCCGACGGCGGCGATCGGGATTGCGGGATATGTGGTGCTGGGGGTGCTGGCGATGATGCGGCTGCGGTTCGCGCTGTTTGTGATGGCGATCTTTGCGCTGATTTTCTCGCTGCGGCTGACGTTTATCGAGGAGTTTGACCTGCTGGTGTGGTGTTTGTATTGCGTGATCTCGCAGGGGATTATTGCGCTGATCTTTCTGGCGAGCCTGGGATGGTTTGCGGCGGAGTATGTGAGGCTGAGAAAGGCAGGGACCAGGGACTAGGGGCCGGGGACCAGGGACAGAGAGAAAGGCAGTGGTTGGAGGGTGTGATGCAAGAGGGTCAGACGGTCACCTTTGAGCCGACGTATGAAGGTTCCAGACTTCCCTGGTTCACGAATCTATTTGTCATTTATTTGTTGGTCGTGTTCGTTGTCATGCTGGCGAGGGTTGCAGGAGTTGCGTGGAAGCTGAGGAGGCTGCGGCGACTCGAAAAAACCGGATCACTAACGTCTGCCGGGTTCCAAGAGATATGGGATGTAG
>JBATYG010000381.1:0-3592 GCA_049673945.1 Occallatibacter sp. | reverse complement strand
CTATATGCCTCACCACCGAACGTAGTCTCTTGATTGGGAGTTGTCAAATCGAGTGTTAATGGCGTTCATCACCAGTTGCTCCTTCTCGGAGCCGTCTTATCCAGTGTCACAATCCCGTTCCAAGTATCGTCCTCAGACAAATGCCGGCTCTTGTCGGGCCGCGCAGATAAACGATTGTGTGGATTGCTCTTCTTGGGGAGGTGCATCAAAGCTCCAGTCGTTCGGATCCGATCCGTGCTTGAACGGTGATCGTCTGGGGCAAAGCCTGGGATGCCAGAGGCGAGAAGTGGAAAATTGCTGCCTACTCAACGCCCGCAATAGCGCGTGGCGAAGGTCCCTACGCTTCATTTGCTTAACGCGTGAATCAGTCAGATCCGGCAATAGAAGATTTTGTTCAGGGCAACTTCCGGTGCTAGTCACTGTTGTGAGACCGTGAGCAATGTGGATCAGCTATCTCTCCGCGCAAAGCCGAGGATCAAGATCAAGGGCGGGTACTTCTTCCCGCTGGTCCCCGAGTTAAGTCAGTCTGTCTGAAGTACCACATCTTATGTACGCTGGTGGAGCAAGCCGCCTAATGTCCTAACCACCGAGGTGTCAAATGCCGCCTTTTCCCCCTACATTTCCAGAAACAACGATCAGCAACCACCCACATTCCAAGAGCTGCGAGAGAATAATGGATCTCGGCTACATTACAGGCAGGCGCGTGAACCTATATGGCGAACATTTCGAGATAGCCTCAGATCCATTTGTCGATGGTAATTGGGTAGCAGTTCGTGTCATTAGTGAAAATGATCCAACCATACAGACGATTCGACTCCCGGTATCAATTCTTGTAGGCCTGACGGATTTATTGCCAAAACGTGTAAGTTAACCGGGCGCGAATACTCAACCCCATGGGCGGAGAATCTGATGGGTACGGCTTCAGGCGGAGATGCGCGGATCCGGAACAGGATAACCAATCGCGAAATGGTATACGACCTGTCCTTGATGGGACGTCAAATTGAGATGACAGTGCACTTCATCATCGTAGAAGGCGCCTAAGCCGGTCGCACCTAACCCGAGGGCCTCGGCGGCGAGGTACATACGATGACCAATCGCGCCGGCTTCAAAATGCACGTAGCGATAACCGCGGTCGCGAAATATGCCGGTCGCACGATCGAGATCGCCGATCATCGAGAAGGTCACGCAAGAGTTACCGGCCAGGTTCTGTCCGAGGCTCAGAGCAGCCGCCGCTACGCGCTGATCGCCACTCTTCACCTGCTCCAACTCGGCACGGTCCGGCCAGAACCTGTAGATGCCACGTTGTAACCTATCAACGCGATGAGCATACAAATAGAGTTGAATGAAACGGGCGCCCGTAAAATCCGCCGACAACGGCTGAGCTGTGCAGGCGAGAATGGCAGAAAGCTCGGCCGCTGACATTGATTGCTGTCCCCCGACGAAGTCGAGCGCCGAGCGTCGCACGCGGGCAACCTCGCCAAAGCTGCGAGACGATGATGCCGGAGGAGGAAGCGCAATTTCACCTGAGCCTGCTGCTGCGGGCTCAGCGAATTCGGCGTCAGTGCTCTTGTTGTTGCCTTGTTTTGTGGCGAAGTGGATGCCGTCAATCAGTGGCTGAGCAATCGTCTCCTTCGAGAGCAGGTTCGTCTGGCCGCCGAACCACACAGTCTCACCGGTCTCTGCTGCGCGGACTGGAATGGACTCACCACGCAGGCCGACCAGCAGCATGGGCCATTCATCCAGATTGGGGCGACACAACTGCACAACTTCATCGTCCACGAAACTTCCGGCAGCGAAGGCATCGCATCCGATAGCCCGAGCGGAAAGTGCAAGCGCCTGCCAAGCGTGCCCTATGTCGTGCAAGCAATATCGATATGCCCGTTCACCGTACTTCCATGCCTCGCGCCACACAATACTCGTAAGAATGAACACAATCGGCGCAGGACCGCCGGCCATTTTCAAGTCAAACGCGCCGCGCGCGCGTTGCTCCGCCATGTGTCTGGATGGATCGTAGTGGTATAGCCCATCTGGCCAATCTTTCAGACTTCGTGTGGCAAAGTGGAATTCCGTCGGGTGCAGATTTCCGGAGGACGGGTTCACTCTCAGCGCGTATTCATATCCAGTGGAGGGGACACGTTTGGATGCGCTGATCGCGGCGTAATAGAAGAGCAGTTGTGAGAGGAAGGCCGGTCCATCGGCCGCGGAAGTGCTGCCAAAGGCGCCCCGCAGCACATCGAGCGCCGGAATTACAGGAGCGGGGGGATCTGCTGGCAGATCGAGAACCGGCACGCCCTCGTAATGTCGAAACGGATCGGGCATGTCCGCCCAGTCGAGGACAAGCCGCGCTCGCTTCAGCGATTCAACACTGTGCTTCGTTGCCTCGTGATAATCGCGCCAGGTCATCGCGGGCCGTTGGGTTCCGCCGAGACTAATGCTACCGCCAATTTGCTGTTGCATCTTAGCAGGTAAAATCTTTGCGTAACTTCAAGCGTAGAAATGGTGCGCTACCAGAAAAAGCCTCCAGCCGAAGTTGGAGGCCTTTTTCGATTGTCCTAGTACATGCCGTCCATGCCACCGTTGCCGCCTGCCGGGATCGCGGCCTTGGCCTCCGGGAGCTCGGCCACGAGTGCCTCAGTGGTGAGAAGGAGGCCGGCGATTGAGGCTGCGTTCTGCAGTGCCGTGCGGGTCACCTTGGTCGGGTCGATGACACCGGCCTTCACCAGATCCTCGAAGACGCCCGTTGCGGCGTTGTAGCCGAAGTGAGGCTCCTTGGATTCGAGCACCTTGGCCACCACAACGGCACCCTCTTCGCCGGCATTGGCGACGATCTGGCGTAATGGTTCTTCGAGGGACCGACGCACAATTTGCGCTCCGATCTTCTCGTCTCCTTGGAGCGTCTTGATGAGGGTGTCGACTGCGGGAATGGCGCGAACCAGTGCGACGCCGCCGCCCGGGACGATTCCTTCCTCGACTGCGGCGCGGGTAGCGTGCAGAGCATCTTCAACGCGAGCCTTCTTCTCCTTCAGCTCGGTCTCGGTTGCAGCGCCCACCTGGATTATGGCAACGCCGCCCACGAGTTTGGCCAGCCGCTCCTGGAGCTTCTCCTTGTCGTAGTCCGAGGTGGTCTTCTCTATCTGCGTACGGATCTCGTTCACGCGGCCTTTGATCCGGCTGGACTCGCCGGCGCCGTCGATGATGGTGGTGTTGTCCTTGTCGATGGTGATGCGCTTGGCGCGGCCCAGATCCTCTAGCTTTACGCTATCCAGTTTGAGGCCCAGATCTTCGGTGATGGCCTTGCCGCCGGTGAGGATAGCGATATCCCCCAGGATCGCATTGCGGCGATCGCCGAAGCCAGGCGCCTTTACGGCAGCTACGTTCAGTGTGCCGCGCAGCTTGTTCACTACCAGTGTGGCCAGGGCATCGCCCTCGATATCCTCAGCGATGATAAGTAGCGGCTTCCCCCCGCGAGCAACCTGCTCCAGCAAGGGCAACAGATCCTTCATGCTGCTGATTTTCTTCTCGAAGATCAGTATGGAGGGCTCGTCCAGCACTACTTCCATGCGTCCAGGGTCGGTGACGAAGTAGGGGCTCA
>JBATYG010000380.1:0-6567 GCA_049673945.1 Occallatibacter sp. | reverse complement strand
CGATTGCCGTGCTTGGCCACGCGCGCCCCGGCCGCCGCCGCCACCAGCGCTGCACCGGTTGAGATATTGAATGTCAGTGGACCGCCGCCACCCGTGCCGCAAGTGTCCACCAGCGCGGCGCGCTCTTCGTCTGTCAGTGGAACCGTCAGCGCCCGCGCGCGCATCGTGTCCACAAAGCCGGCAAGCTCAGGCGCCTGTTCGCCGCGCGTTGCCATCACCGCCAGCAGGGCCGCGGTTTCCACCTCTGACGCTTCGCCCGACAAAATCTCATCCAGCGCTGCAGACGCCTGTACCCTCGTGAGGGCCGCGCCATCCTCGGCAAGCGGCTTCAGCAGTTCTTTCAATTGGCTCATCCTCAATATGGTAACTGTGCCTCGCGCATTGGGCTGGCATCGCGTCGCGTTTGCGAGGCCTTCGTGCGGCAAGATACTATTTGATTACCGCTGGAACAGCCGCTCCGCCGCATTTGCCGGACCGGTCCAGGCCGAATTCAAGTCCAACCTCAGCGAGCGTAACGGTCCCATAATGAAAATTCATGAGTATCAGGCAAAGGAAATCCTGGCGCGGTACGGCGTTGCCGTGCCCCGGGGCGAAGTCGCCAACACGCTTGAAGAAGCGACAGCAGTCGCCCGCGACCTCTTCACCGAGGGAGCGCGCGGTGTCGTAGTCAAGGCGCAGATTCATGCCGGTGGCCGTGGCAAGGGCGGCGGCGTCAAGGTGGCCAAGACCCGTGAAGCGGCTGAGGAGTACGCCAAGAACATTCTCGGCATGCAGCTCATCACGCATCAGACTGGACCGCAGGGCCAGAAAGTGCAGCGCCTCCTGCTGGAAGAGACAGCGGACATCGATCGCGAGCTTTACCTCGGCATCGTGCTTGATCGAGCCACGGGCGAGCTGGTTTTCATGGCTTCGCAGGCCGGGGGCATGGAGATCGAAGAGGTCGCCGCCAAAACTCCCGAGGCCATCTACAAAGAGAGCATCGATCCGGCAATCGGTTTTGGCGCGTGGCAGGCGCGCAAGCTCGCCTTTGCCCTCGGGCTCAAGCCCACCCAGATCAACCATGCCGTCGCCTTCTTCCAGAGCCTCTACAAGGCATTCATTGAGGCTGACGCCTCGCTGCTCGAGATCAACCCCTTCATCACCACCAAGGACGACAAGCTCTTCGCGCTCGACGCCAAGGTCAACTTCGACGACAACGCGCTCTTTCGCCACGCCGACATCAAGGCCCTGCGCGACGTTGCCGAAGAAGACCCACTCGAGGTTGAGGCCAGCAAATACTCGCTCAACTACATCAAGCTCGATGGCTCCATCGCCTGCATGGTCAACGGCGCCGGTCTTGCCATGGCCACAATGGACATCATTCAGTACGCCGGCGGCAGCCCCGCCAACTTTCTCGACGTAGGCGGCGGCGCAACGCAGGAGCAGATCGAGCACGCCTTCGGCATCCTGCTCTCCGATGCCAACGTGAAGGCGATCTTCATCAACATCTTCGGCGGCATTCTGCGCGTCGACCGCCTGGCCACCGGCGTGGTGGCCGCTGCGCGCAACCTCAACGTCAAAGTGCCCATCGTGCTGCGCCTCGAAGGCACCAACGTCGAAGAAGGCCGCAAGATTCTCAGGGATTCGGGATTGAACTTCCAGGTGGGCGCAACCATGGAAGAAGCCGCGGCGCTGGTGGTTGCCGCAGCGAAAGGTGTGGTGGCATAAATGGCCGTACTTGTTGATAAAAGCACTCGCCTCATCGTTCAGGGAATCACCGGCAAGGAAGGCACCTTTCACGCGCAGGGTTGCGCGGAGTACGGCACCAACGTCGTCGGTGGCGTAACGCCCGGCAAGGGCGGCACCACCCACGAGGGCTGGCCCGTCTTTAATACCGTCACTGACGCCGTGGCCAAAACGGGCGCCAACGCGACCATGATCTTCGTGCCGCCGCCGTTCGCGGCCGACGCCATCCTCGAGGCCGAGGACGCCGGCATCCCACTCATCGTCTGCATCACCGAGGGCATCCCCACGCTCGACATGGTCAAGGTCTGGGCGAAACTCCGCACCTCAAAGTCGCGGCTTATCGGTCCTAATTGCCCTGGAGTGATCTCGCCCGGCAAAGCGAAAATCGGCATCATGCCCGGCCGCATTCACAAGGAAGGTTCGATCGGCATCGTCTCCCGCTCGGGCACGCTCACCTATGAGGCCGTGCATCAGCTCACGCAGCGCGGCATCGGCCAGTCCACGGCCATCGGCATTGGCGGCGACCCCATCATCGGCACCACCCACATCGATGCGCTGCGCCTGCTCAATGACGATCCGGATACCGAAGCGATCATCATGATCGGCGAAATCGGCGGCTCCGCCGAAGAGGCGGCAGCAGACTTCGTCAGGAAGAACGTGAAGAAGCCCGTTGTCGGCTTCATCGCCGGCCAGACCGCGCCTCCCGGCCGCCGCATGGGCCACGCCGGCGCCATCATCAGCGGCGGACAGGGAACTGCCGCCGACAAGATGAAGGCCATGAAAGAAGCCGGTATCCACGTCGTCATTTCCCCCGCCGAAATCGGTGAAACGCTCGCCAAAGTCATCGGTAAATAGGAACGCGCGCAAATCGAAGGGCCCACCGCGACGGTGGGCCCTCGCGTCTTAACTGAGACTCAACTGCGGCCGATGCCCGGGTCTGCCCCATCGCAGGTGGTTACCATATCCGGCACGGCTTTGCCGCCACCATCTTGTCCGGCTTTTTGCAGTTGAAGCTTTTGGCAAACGCCGGCAGGTCGCTGAGCACGGTGTTGGCGCGGTATTGATCCGGCGCGTGCGGATCGGTCTCCGCCTGCGTGCGCAACTGCTCGGGCCGTGTCTGCGTGCACCACTGCTGCGCATAGGCAATCCAGAAGCGCTGATCGGGCGTGTAGCCTGCACTCTTCTCGCTCATGTCGAGGTGCGCGGCCTGCGCCTTCTCAAGCCACGCGAGCCACGCCAGCCACAACCCTCCCAGGTCCGCCGTATTTTCACCCAGCGTAAGCCTCCCGTTCAGGTGCACGCCTGGCACCGCCTCGATCGCGTCGTACTGCTTCACCATGCATTCGGCGCGGTCGTTGAACTTCTCTTCATCCACCTTCGTCCACCAGTCGTTCAGGTTGCCATTCTTGTCAGACTGGCGGCCTTCGTCATCAAAGCCGTGGGTCAGCTCATGGCCAATCGTCGAGCCCATATCGCCATAGTTGGCCGCATCATCTTCCTTGTCGCTGAAGAAGGGCGGCTGAAAGTATCCCGCGGGAAAGTTCACGTTGTTCTGCTGCGGATCGTAGTAGGCGTCCACCGTCGGCGGCGACATATCCCACTCACCGCGATCCACGGGCTTGCCTATCTTGGCCATCTCGCGCTCAAAGTCGAAGGCATGCGCGCGCTCGGCATTGCCCACCGAATCTCCGCGCACGATCGTCAGCTTCGCGTAGTCGCGCCACTTGTCCGGATAGCCGATCTTGTTCATCACCGTGTGCAGTTTTTCTTTGGCCTGCACCTTCGTCGCCGGACTCATCCAGTCCAGGTTGTCGATGTCGCGGCCCATGGCCGCCTCGATGTCGAGCGTCATCTCCTGGGCGTGCTGCTTGGCGTCCTTCGGGAAATACATTGCCACGAAGACCTGTCCCAGCGCTTCGCCCATCTCGCGGTCCACGCGGCTCACGCAGCGCTTCCAGCGCGCCTCTGGCTTCTCTGCTCCGTTCAGATCCCGCGCATAAAAATTCCACGACTCCTGCTCGAACGACTCCGGCAGGCTCGTGTTTGCATAGGCGTGCAGCAAATGCCAGCGCAGATAGGCCTTGATCGCATCGAGCGGGGTATCGGCGACCAATGCGTTGAACTCTGCGAAGAACTTCGGCTCCGTGTCGATCACCGCGCCCGTCGTCGGCGCGCCTGCTGCCTCTGCGTAGGTCCGCAGAGAAAAGTGCGTAAGGTCGCGCGTGAACCCCGTCATGTCCGTGGGATTGTTCAGTCGCTTCGGATCGCGCTGCTCCGTAATCGTGAGCGACGCCCTTGCCAGCCGCGTCTCAAGGGCCAGCACGGTCGCGGCATCCTTCTGCGCATGGGCTTCGCTCTCGCCTGCCAGCATCAGGATCCGCTTCACGTGCTCGGCATACTGACGACGCTGCTCAACGGACTTCTCATCGGTACGCGTGTAGTAATCGCGCTCCGGCAGGCCCAGACCGCCCGCGTTATAAAACGGGACCACCTGGCTTGCGTTCGCAAAGTCCTGGTTCGGGCTGAAGTCAAAAAACGCATTCACGCCGATGGTATGCAGGTGCCCGAGCACTGCCGGCAAATCGTTGATCGACTGCATAGCCGCTATCCGGTCGAGCTCCGGCTGCAGTGGCGTCAGGCCTGCTTTGTCGATCGCCGCCGTATCCATGCACGTTGCGTACTCATCGCCGATCTTCTGTTCATTTGCAGTCCGCGCCGGCGAAGGCGACGCGACCCCCTCGAGAATCAGCTTCAAGTGCAGTCGATTCAATTCGTACAACTCGGAGAAGCGCCCGTAGGAAGTCTGGTCCGGCGGCAGGGGGTTCTTGCTGAACCAACCATTGCAGCTATAACGATAAAAGTCGTCGCACGGGTCGACCGACTTATCGATCAGCGAAGGATCGAAGACGTGCAGTTCCGAAGAGGCGGAGGGCGGCGTCTTCTGGCAGACTCCAGGGATGGACGCGAGCAGCGCAAGTGATGCAAGAGACCATCGCAATACGGCCGCGGCAGGCAACATTTCGCAACTCTACCAGATTTCACCTTGCCGCCCTGCGCCGGTCAATTACCTGCAGCCTTTACAATGATCGATGGGTCAAAACCCAAGGAGCGAATCGAGTGGCGCAGCGCACATTCAGCATCATCAAGCCCGACGCGGTGAAGAAAGGCTACACCGCGGCGATCCTTGCCGAGATTCACAAGGCTGGCTTCAAGATCATATCGATCAAGAGAGCCTCGATCTCAAAGGAGCAGGCCAAAGGCTTTTACCACGTTCACGCCGAGCGGCCCTTCTTCAACGACCTTTGCGACTTCATGTCCTCTGGTCCGCTCATTCTCATGGTGCTCGAGAAAGACAATGCCATCCTCGATCTGCGCACGCTGATGGGCGCCACGAACCCGGCCAACGCTGCCGAGGGAACCATCCGCAAACAGTTCGCCGGCTCCATCCAAGAGAACGCGATTCACGGATCCGACGCCGAAGACACCGCGGCCTTTGAAATCGGCTACTGGTTTGCCGGCTTCGAGTTGATTTAACCGCGCCGCCGCATGGGTACATTCACCCATGGCTGATTGCGCCGGCTCGCTACTGGCGCAGTCTTTCACATTTCATCCTGCGGTTCGCCCCCGTCTGCGATACTGGTTTGTTATGCCGATCGACGACCTCCAACAAGCCGCTCAAAAGATTGCCGGACTACTCGGCAGCATCAACAAGCTCGGCGGTATGCGTTTCAAATACCGCATTACTGCCGGTGACGGCGCACGCGACCCCGAAGGCCTTGAGGCCCGCGTGATCTACGTGGAACTCGGTGGGTCCGACGTGCCCATGCTTACGGCGCATAACGGCGAACTGCTCCGTGCCCTCGAAACGATCGCTGCGCAGGTTTTGCGCCTCGATCAGCGTGAGCACGACCTCGTCAGCTTCGACGCCGGAAACTTCAAAGCCCTCCGCGCACGCGAATTGCGCATGGCCGCTGAAACTGCGGCAGAAAAGGTGCTCAAGACCGGCGTTCCTTACGCGTTTCCTCCCATGAACAGCCGCGAGCGCCGCCTGCTACACCTGTCCTTCAAGAGCATGCGGGGTATTGAGACGGCCAGCTCCGGTGAAGGGCAGGACCGTTTCCTTGCGGTCTTTCCAGCGGGCAAAACCAATCTGCCGGTTGCGGCGCCGGTGCGGCCGAGAGGCCCCAGCCGGCGCTAGGCCCCGCCGCTGCTGTCAGCAAAAAGCCCGCGTATTCGCGGGCTTTTTCTTATCTTCTTTGATTCGCGTCTAACCGTTCAGCAGTTCCTGCAGCTTGTTGATCATCCGGTGCAGGTCCTTATCCGTGCGGCGCAGTTCGTCGATCTTCCCAATCGAGTGCATCACCGTGGTGTGGTGCTTATTGCCAAACTGGCGTCCGATCTCCGGCAGGCTCGCCTCGGTCATCTGCTTGGCCAGGTACATGGCAATCTGCCGCGGAACAACTACGCTGCGCGAGTTGTTCTTCTGCTTCAAGTCGCTCACCTTCATGCCAAACTGCTCGGCAACTGCGCGCTGAATCGCCTCGATAGTGATCTTGCGCACCTGCATGTCGATGAACTGCTTCAGGCACTGCTGCGTCGAGGCCAGCGTAATCTCCACGCGGTTGAGCTGGCACCACGCAATCAGGCGCACCAGTGCGCCTTCGAGCTCGCGCACATTGGTCCGCACATTTGACGCGATGAAGAGCGCAACGTCAGTGGGCAGCACCACCTGCTCGCTCTCCGCCTTCTTCTGCAGAATGGCCACCTTCGTTTCGAGATCCGGTGGCTGAATGTCGGCAATCAAACCCCACTCAAAGCGCGAGCGCAGCCGGTCTTCGATCT
>JBATYG010000379.1:0-6505 GCA_049673945.1 Occallatibacter sp. | reverse complement strand
ACGTCGATGAGCACAACGTCGGCCAGTTCCTTGGCCGCGATCCAGTGTGCGGCAGTGGCGCCGACATTGCCGGCGCCTACGATGCTGACTTTCTTCCGCATGCGATTTCTCCTGGGGGATTGAGACCCCGAAAAGGGGTTGAGTGTTACATGTTGGCGATGATGCGCGTTGCGAATTCGCTGGTGCCCACCTTGGTGGCTCCGGCGGTCTGGCGCTCGAAGTCGTACGTAACGAACTTCTGCAGAATGGTCTTTTCAATCGACGTTTCGATGAGCTTGGCTGCTTCCTTCCAGCCGATGAAGTCGAGCAGCATCACCCCGGATAGGATGACAGAACCGGGATTGATGACGTCCTTGTCGGCATACTTGGGCGCAGTGCCGTGCGTAGCTTCAAAGACGGCATAGCCATCGCCGATGTTGGCGCCGGGAGCGATGCCGAGCCCGCCGACCTGCGCGGCGGCAGCGTCGGAGATGTAGTCGCCATTGAGGTTTGAGGTGGCAAGAATGCTGTAGTCGGCCGGGCGGATGATGATCTGCTGGAAGATCGAATCGGCGATGCGGTCATTGATGAGGACCTTCGACTTCCAGGCGCCGTTGCCGTGCGATTTGCCGATGCTGTCGAGGACAGCCTTGACCTCGCCGTAGATGGAATCGCGGAAGGCCTGCGGGGCGAACTCAAGGCCGGGCTCGATGAGCGCGGCATTCTGCTCTATGGTGAGGCTGGGGTTCGATTCGAGATTGCCGAGGATCCAGCTTTCGCGCTCGGTGACGGTTTGGTCGCGGAACTCCTGCGTGGCTACCTCGTAGCCCCACTCGCGGAAGGCGCCTTCGGTGAACTTCTGAATGTTGCCCTTGTGGACGAGGGTGACAGTCTTACGGCCCGTCTCAAGCGCGTGGCGGATGGCGTAACGGACGAGACGCTTGGTGCCGAAGATCGAGATCGGCTTGATGCCCACGCCCGAGTCGGTACGCACCTTCTTCTTTGTCTTGGCAAGCAGATCGTCGTTGAGGAAAGAGATGAGGCGGGCGGCGTCTTCGCTGCCTTGCTTGAACTCGACGCCTGCGTAGACGTCCTCGGTGTTCTCGCGGAAGATGACGATGTCGAGTTTCTCGGGGTGCTTCACCGGGCTGGGCACGCCCTGGTAGTACTTCACCGGGCGCACGCAGGCATAGAGGTCGAGAATCTGACGCAGCGCGACGTTGAGCGAGCGAATCCCGCCGCCGACGGGCGTGGTGAGCGGTCCTTTAATGGAAACGCGGAGGTCGCGCGCAGCCGCAACCGACTCGTCCGGCAGCCAGTTGTTGAACTGGCGGTAGGCCTTCTCGCCGGCGTAGATCTCAAACCACTTGATACCGCGCTTGCCGCCGTAAGCCTTTTCGACTGCGGCATCAAAGACCCGCTGCGAGGCCTTCCATATGTCGCGGCCCGTACCGTCGCCTTCAATGAAAGGAATGATGGGGTTGTCGGGAACCTGAAACTGACCGTTGCTGTACTGGATCGCTGCGCCGTCTTTGGGCAACTCAAGCCCGTTATAGTTCGTCTGCATTTTCTTTTGCGATGTCCCTTTCCTCTATACATTTGCAGACTCGGGCCGGAGAGGGCAAATGGGGGAGGCAGCCGGCAGAACTGGGCGGACGGTCGATCGGGCTTACTGCTGCTGGTCGCGAAGCTGATCGCCGTCGAAGCGGGGAATGCCGAAATGGCCGCGCAGGTGGAGAAGATCGACAGGGTTGAGATTACCCGCGACGGTGATAAGCGTGAGGCTGCGAGGCGTCTCGGCGAGAACCACGGCTCCGCGCACATTGACGCCGTCGAGAACGACCCAGACGTCGGTGGTGCCGTTGTGGAGCGGGCCGCCGGTCTGCGTCGTGGTGACAAGGTGTTTCCAGCCGCGGAGGTGGTAGGCGTCGCGAATAGAAGCCACTTCGCCCTCGTCGGGAATGCCCGCCTGGTTGAAGCGCAGCAGGTGCACGCTGACGCCGTCAAGCTTGCGGATCACCTGTCGGTCCTGCGATTCGGAGTCGGGCACCATGCCGGCAGCCAGGGCGAGCAGGGTGCGATCGAGTGTGAAGCTCTCTTTCATGACCGCTTCGCGATTGAGCTGGTCGAGGGCCGGCGGAACCCAGTCGAGCGGAACCGGGGGCAGTTCACCGACCGGCGAAGCGTTATCGACAACAGGTTGTGCTTCAACTGGGGGAGGTGGGGGAGGAGCTTGAACAGGCTGCTGCGACCGCGCCGCGATCGAGACCAGCGCAGCGCAGGAGAGCAGGATTCCGGCGCGAAACATCCGCTTCATGGCTGCTTAAACGCGGAGTGGCGGGGAAAGTTCCTGTGATTTCTCCTTAAATAGTTCGGGAAATAGTTCGGGCCGGCGGTGGGCGAGGCGATCGCGTCACCTGCAATTCCATTTCGAAGCCGGAACGCGCGGCTTAACCGGTTGTTCGATTAACAGCGGATGAATTCGATTCTCGCCCTGTTGCCGCCGGCCAATATGAGATAAACTCATGCGGGAACCTTTGAAACTGTGGACACTACGGAGGATACATAGAAATTGGGAAAAAGCATGGTGCCGAAGAAGCTTTTCTTCACCAAGGGCGTTGGTAAGCACAAGGAACGCCTGACCAGCTTTGAGCTGGCGCTTCGGGATGCAGGAATTGCTTCGCAGAACTTGGTGCGCGTCTCGTCCATCTTTCCACCGCGTTGCAAGATGATCACCCGCAAAGAAGGGCAGAAATATCTGAGCCACGGTGAGGTCGTTTTCGCTGTGATCGCGGAGAACTCGACGCGTGAACCGCATCGGCTTTGTGTTTCGAGCATCGGCGTAGCCATTCCGGCGGACAAGGATACCTACGGTTACCTGAGCGAGCACCACAGCTTTGGAGAAACCGAAGAGCAGGCCGGCGAGTACGCCGAGGAGCTTGCCGCAGAGATGCTGGCAACTACCCTTGACGTGGAATTTGATTCAGACAAGAGCTGGGACGAGAAGAAGGAGATTTATCGGATCTCCAACAAGATCGTGAGGACCAGCAACGTGACGCAGTCGGCGGTTGGCGACAAGCGGGGACTGTGGACCACCACAATTGCCGCGGCGGTGCTGATTCTCGACGAATAGGCGCGGCGGCGAGCGCGGTTTTCGAGGCCAATCCTTCGCTACGGGATTGGCCTTGTTGCATGAACCCTGATTGGGATGGGCGAAAGAAGAGCGATCGGACGATGGCGGATAAGCGAAAGTACAACGTAGGCCTGGTGCAGATGAGCATGGGACCCGATCCGGAGGCGAACATGGCCTCGGCGGTGCGCCACGTACACGAAGCAGCAGAGCTTGGCGCGAATATTGTGTGCCTGCCGGAGCTGTTTCGTACGCAGTATTTTTGTCAGCGCGAGGATCTGCACCTTTTTGATCTGGCCGAGCCGATTCCGGGGCCGTCGACGGCGAAGCTGGCCGAAGTGGCTCGTGAGCGGCGCGTGGTCATCGTGGCGTCGCTCTTCGAGCGGCGTGCGCCGGGGCTCTACCACAATACGGCGGTGACGCTGAATGTGGATGGAAGCATCGGCAGCGTCTATCGGAAGATGCATATTCCAGATGATCCGCTGTATTACGAGAAGTACTACTTCACGCCGGGCGACTTGGGTTTTCGCGCGGCCGATACGGCCTTTGGTCGCGTGGGCACGCTGGTGTGCTGGGATCAGTGGTATCCAGAAGGCGCGCGGCTGACGGCGCTTCAGGGCGCCGAAGTGCTCTTCTACCCGACGGCGATCGGCTGGCATCCGGCGGAGAAGGATGAGTTTGGCGAGGCGCAGTACGACGCCTGGCAGACAATTCAGCGCGCGCACGCTATTGCCAACGGTGTCTATGTAGCCGGCGTGAATCGCGTGGGGCACGAGCAGGGCGACGTGCTGGGAAATCGCGCGAGCGGACGGGGTCTGGAATTCTGGGGCGGCAGCTTTCTCGCCGATCCCTTTGGCCGCATCGTTGCGAAGGGTTCGCACGATGCCGAGGAGGTTCTGCTCGGCGAGATCGACCTCGGTCTTATCGAAGAGACGCGCCGCAACTGGCCGTTTCTGCGCGACCGGCGCATCGACGCCTACACGCCGATCACGCAGCGCTTCCTCGACGACGCGAAGTAGGCCACGGCGATGATCTCCGATCTCGAAGCGATGAAGGCGGCACTCGACGAGGCGCGCAAGGCGGCTGAAGCGGGCGAGGTGCCCATCGGCGCTGTCGTTGTTTACGGCGGCGCGATTATCGCGTGCGGCCAAAACCGCGTGATCCGTGACTTTGATCCCACGGCGCATGCCGAGATTGTTGCTCTGCGCGAAGCTGCGGCCGCGCTGGGCAATTACCGGCTCAATGGCTGCACGCTGTACGTCACGCTGGAGCCGTGCGCGATGTGCGCGGGCGCCATGATTCACGCGCGGCTCGACCGGCTTGTCTATGGCGCGGCCGATCCCAAGGCCGGTGCCTGCGGATCAGTGCTCGAGGTGCTCAACCATCCGCGGCTGAATCATGAGATGAGCGTGGAGCCAGGCGTTCTGGGCGATGAGGCGGCGGAGTTATTGCGCAGCTTCTTCAGAGAGCGGCGGCAGGGTTAGCCGAGCCGAAGCAATGCTTTGATTTCACTGGCTGTCATCGGCTTCGATGGCAGCAGCGCAGCGGTTAGAATGAGTTGCATGAAGGTGCTAGTGTATACGGCCGCGTGGTGCCGGGATTGCCGTGCCGCCAAGCAGTTTCTCGACACGCACGGCATTGCCTACATCGAGGTGAACGTCGATCTTGATCTTGAGGCGTCGGCTGAATTGATCCGCAACGTGGGCAAGAGGGCGATTCCGCAGCTGGTGATCGACGGTGAATGGTTCCAGCCCTACCGGCCGGGTCGCGGGCTTCTCTACGATGAGCTTCACAAGCGTTTCGGAATTCAGAAGCAGTAGGTTCCTCGTACAATCGGGAGTTGGCACGGGTGCGCCGAAGTTGCCCTGCCGGGAGCATGGTCCTTGATCGAACGCTACACACGCCCGGCGATGGGGCGCATCTGGACGGAAGAGAACAAATACCGCTGCTGGCTTGCGGTGGAGGCGGCGGCAACGGCCGTGCTGGCTGAAGACGGTGTGGTGCCAGCGGCGGCAGCGCAGGCGATAGCGGAGCAGGCGGATTTCTCAGTGGCGCGCATCGCCGAGATAGAGGCCGAGGTGAAGCACGATGTGATCGCCTTTACGTCGGCTGTGGCAGAGCGTTTGAAGGAGCAAGGGCTCGGAGAGCAGTCGCGCTGGCTGCACTATGGGCTGACCTCAAATGACGTGGTTGATACCGCGCAGGCCTTGCAGGTCAAAGCTGCGTCCTTGCTGATTCACGAAGGCATTACGGCGTTTCTCGCGGTGCTGAAGCGGCGCGCGCTTGAGTTCAGGCAAACACCCACGATTGGCAGAACCCACGGCATCCACGCGGAGCCGACGACCTTTGGCCTGAAGCTGTTGAACTGGTATGCCGAAATGGAGCGGAACCTCGTGCGCTTCGAAGCGGCGGCGGAGGGCATGCGCGTGGGCAAGTTATCAGGCGCGGTGGGCACCTTTGGCCATCTGAAGCCGGAACACGAAGAGCGCATCTGCGCGCGCCTCGGGCTTGAGCCGGCTCCAGTGGCAACGCAGGTGATCCAGCGCGATCTCCACGCGGCCTATATCGCGGCTCTGGCGCTGATCGGCAGCACCCTCGACAAGATTGCCGTTGAGGTGAGGCATCTGCAGCGGACCGAGGTGCGGGAGGCGCAGGAGTACTTCAGCGAAAAGCAGAAGGGCTCTTCGGCGATGCCGCACAAGAAGAATCCCATCACGAGTGAGCAGATCAGCGGGCTGGCGCGGGTGCTGCGCGGTAACGCCCAGGCAGCTTTTGAAGATATTGCGCTGTGGCACGAGCGGGACATCTCACACTCGTCGGTTGAGAGGGTGATCTTTCCGGACTCTACGATCCTGGTGGATTACCTGCTGGCCAAGGCGACGGACCTGATCGACCGGCTGCTTGTATACCCGGAGCGCATGAAGAAGAATCTTGAGTCGACCGGCGGCCTGATCTTCAGCGGACAACTCCTGCTTGACCTGGCGGAGGCGGGAATGATGCGCGAGGATGCCTACAGGCTGGTGCAGTCGCATGCAATGCGGGCATGGAAGGACGACCTCGTCTTTCGCGATGAAATCGAGCGCGACCCGGCAATCACGGCGCTGTTGAGCAAAGAGAAGCTGGATCGCACCTTCGATTACACGCGCCAGCTTGGCAATGTGGACGCAATCTTCAGGCGGGTTCTGGGTTAGTAAGGCACCTGGGTAGTAAGGCGCCTGGGGTAGTAAGGCTCTCTGCACGATGCAGCTCACAATCGCAATGACGGGCGCTTCGGGCGCGATCTTCGGTCGGGAACTGCTGCGCGCGCTCGAGGCCGACGCCCGCGTGGAGCGTGTGCACTTCGTGCCCTCTGAGAACTCCTTGCGTGTTCTCGCGGAGGAACTGCAGGTGGCAGGG
>JBATYG010000378.1:0-3500 GCA_049673945.1 Occallatibacter sp. | reverse complement strand
CCTATGTCATGCGGCGCAGACTGAAGCAGCTCTTTCGCGGAGCGATGCAGGGCCGAACGATGTATGTGCTGCCCTTCAGCATGGGCCCGATTGGCTCGCCCATGTCCGGCATCGGGGTCGAGCTTACGGATTCACCCTACGTGGTTGCGCAGATGCGCACGATGGCGCGCATCGGGACCGAAGTCTTCGCCGAGATCGATAAGGACGAGAAACGTGTTGTGCCCTGTATGCACTCGGTCGGCGTGCCGCTCAAGCCCGGCGAAAAGGACGTGTCCTGGCCGTGTAACGGAACCAAATACATCGTGCATTTCCCCGAGAGCCGCGAGATCTGGTCCTACGGTTCGGGGTATGGCGGCAATGCCCTGTTGAGCAAGAAGTGCTTTGCCCTGCGCATCGCTTCGAACATTGCGCGCGATGAGGGCTGGATGGCCGAGCACATGCTGATTCTCGGGGTCGAGAATCCTGAAGGCGAAAAGACCTATGTCGCGGCGGCCTTCCCTTCCGCGTGCGGCAAGACGAATTTCGCCATGCTGATTCCGCCAAAGGCCATGGCCGGGTGGAAGGTGTGGACGGTCGGCGACGATATTGCCTGGATTCGCCCCGACGCCAGCGGACGCCTGCGCGCGATCAACCCCGAGGCGGGCTTTTTTGGCGTCGCGCCAGGCACCAGCGCTAAAACCAACTCCGTGGCGATGGCAACGCTTGCGCGCAACTCGATCTTTACCAATGTCGCGCTCACCCCGGATGGCGGCGTGTGGTGGGAAGGCATGACCGAGAAGCCGCCCGCCGAGTGCCTGGACTGGCAGGGGCAGCGCTGGACGCCGCAAATTGGGAAGGAGACAGGCCGGACCGCGTCTCACCCCAACGGCCGCTTCACAGCGCCTGCCTCGCAGTGTCCCAGCATCGATCCCGCCTGGGAATCTCCCGAAGGCGTGCCGCTCAGCGCGATCATCTTCGGCGGGCGCCGCTCAACCACTCTTCCGCTGGTTTATCAGTCCTTTAACTGGAGCAGCGGCGTCTACGCCGGCGCGACGATGGGCTCGGAGACCACGGCGGCGGCGACGGGTGCGGTGGGACAGATTCGCCGCGATCCAATGGCGATGCTGCCCTTCTGCGGCTACCACATGGGCGATTATTTCCGTCACTGGATCAGGATGCAGCGCAGGCTTGAAGTGACACCGCGGATCTTCCACGTGAACTGGTTCCGCAAAGACGCCGATGGCCGCTACCTCTGGCCCGGCTTCAGCGACAACATGCGCATTCTGCGCTGGATTGTGGAGCGCGTACACGGGCGCACGCAGGGCCGCGAAACCCCGATCGGTTGGGTGCCGCGCTACGAGGATATCGACTGGTCAGGACTCGACTATCCCCGCGCGAAGTTCGACGATCTAATGGCCGTAGACAGGGCCGCGTGGCGCAAGGAGGTGATTGCGCACGAGGAATTGTTGATCACGCTGCACGATCACCTGCCCCCGGAGATGATCTACGAGCGGGAACTGCTGATCTGCCGACTTTAAGGCGTATCGGCCTGTAGGAGCCTGCAACCGGCAATGAAGTAAGAGACGGATTTGCCCGCAACCCCTTCGGGCGGAGGCCCTTCCTACATGCCGATACACCGTGAGGCGGCTCCCCGGCTCAGCGCAAAACGGCCTTTCAACGCCGGTTCATTTCATTTATATTAGAAGCTTCAGCGAAAGCCCCACGCGCAACGAGGTCGAGACAGCAGACCTCTTCAGACAAGAGAGTTGGCGGTTCCCCTATTGGAGTCGCCAGCAGTGGTGTACTCCCCGTACTAACGCAACTTATCTGGGCAAGTTCATTCAAGAAGGTCGTCATGAATACTTCGAATCGCCGTCGACGTATACCTGAACCGCAGGGTCTCTACCATCCGTACAACGAGCATGACGCCTGCGGCATGGGGCTTGTGGCCAGCATTCGCGGAGAGAAGAGCCACGACATTATCCGCAAGGGCCTCGAGGTTCTGATTAACCTGACCCACCGGGGGGCGGCAGGCTGCGACCCTGAGACGGGCGACGGCGCAGGCATCCTGATCCAGATTCCGCATGTTTTCTTCGCTCGTGAGTGCGACAAGCTCGGCATCGCGCTGCCCGAAGCGGGCGCCTACGGCGTAGCCATGTGCTTCCTGCCTGTGGATAAGCATAGCCGTCTGCAGTGTGAAGGCGTCTTTGAGCGCATCGCGCAGGAAGACGGGCTGAAGGTGCTGGGCTGGCGCGACACGCCGGTGAACGGCGACGCAATCGGCCGCGAGGCCCGCGCTTCGCAACCCTACATCGAGCAGCTTTTTGTCGGCCGGCCCGATGGCATCGACGAAGACGCCTTTGAGCGGCTGCTTTATCGCGTCCGCCGGCGCACGGAGAATGAAATTGCCGCCTCGGAGATCGAAGGCAAGGACGATTTCTACGTGCCGTCGCTCTCCTGCCGGACAATCATCTACAAGGGGTTGATGCTTGCGCCGCAGATCGAGAAGTTCTACTTCGAGTTGGCCAATCCTCTGGTCACCAGCGCGCTGTGTCTTGTGCACCAGCGCTTTTCGACAAACACATTTCCGAGTTGGAAGCTCGCCCATCCTTACCGCTATGTAGCGCACAACGGCGAAATCAACACGATTCGCGGCAACGTGAGCTGGATGAATGCGCGCCAGTCTGTGCTGGCGAGCCCACTGCACGGCGATCAGATCGATGACCTGTATCCGGTGATTACGCCCGAGGGCAGCGATTCGGCTTCCCTCGACAACGCCGTCGAGTTCCTCTACCAGTCAGGCCGTTCCCTGCCTCATGTGATGGCCATGCTCATCCCCGAGGCATGGGCGGGCAATCCGGATATGAACGAGGACAAGCGCGCCTTCTATGAGTACCACGCCTCGCTGATGGAACCGTGGGATGGGCCCGCTGCCATCGCGTTCACTGACGGCAAGGTCATCGGCGCAACGCTCGACCGCAATGGTCTTCGTCCGGGTCGCTACATTGTCACGAAGGACGATCTTGTTGTGCTGGCCTCGGAGGCAGGCGTGCTCGAAGTGCCCGCCGAGGACATCCGCAAGAAGGGCCGCCTGCAGCCGGGGCGCATGTTCCTGGTTGACACGGTCGGGAAGCGCATCATTTCAGATGCGGAGATCAAGGAGCAGCTTGCGGCACGCCAGCCTTATGGCAAGTGGCTGCAGGAGCAGCAGGTGACGATGGACCAGCTTCCGGAGCCGTCGCGCACCATCGCCTCTAATCCGGAGACACTCTTGCGCCGCCAGCGCGCCTTCGGTTACAGCGAAGAAGATCTTCGCATCCTTCTGGCCCCGATGGGCGCGAAGGGCGAAGAGCCCATAGGCTCGATGGGCACCGATGTGCCGCTCGCCTGTCTCTCTGACCGGCCGCAATCGCTCTTCAACTATTTCAAGCAGCTCTTCGCGCAGGTAACCAATCCGCCGATTGACCCCATCCGTGAAGAACTGGTGATGTCGCTGATCAGCTACATCGGCACGGAGCGCA
>JBATYG010000377.1:0-2174 GCA_049673945.1 Occallatibacter sp. | reverse complement strand
AGCGAACGCTTGCTGTTCTGCTCTTCCTCGAGAATCTCTTTGCGGGAGACGACGACATTGCCGCGCTTCTTGTTGAGCTTGATGACGCGGACTTCAATCTGCTGGCCCAGGTAGCCGTCGAGATTGCGCACGGGGCGAATCTCAAGCTGCGAACCGGGCAGAAAGGCCTTCATGCCGATATCGACAGTGAGGCCGCCCTTGACGCGGCTGACGACGGTGCCGATGACAGGGGTCTTCTCGTTGGCGGCTTTCTCGATCGTGTCCCAGACGCGGAGGCGCTGCGCCTTCTCGTAGCTGACAAGGTAGCCGCCCTCGGGCTCCTCGCGCTCGATCACGACCTCGATCGCGTCGCCGGGCTGCAGCTTGACCGCTCCGGTGTGGTCGAGAACCTGCTCGATCGGCACCAGGCCTTCAGACTTGAGGCCTACGTCCACGACGAGGTGCTTCTCAGTCTGCTTGATAACTGTGCCCGAGACGACTTTGTCGCCATAGGCTTCGACGGCAGCCGCCTCAGCGGCCTGCTCGCGCTCAAAAGCTTCAAGAGCAGCGGAAAAATCTTCAGCGGAATCCGGAGTGTGTTCGGCCGGCTTTTCAGCGGCAGAGGTTGCAGCGGCATGCTCGTCGGCGGTCTGCGCCACGTCAGCGGGCACGGCTGTGGTTGAGGTGGCATCGGCGTCCAGCGCGGATGAAGCTTCGGCGGTTTCTGGGTTGGACGTGGATTCGTGCAACGGCTGCTCTTGCTCCGTCGCAGGGTCGAGGGTTGGAGTTTCAAATTGGGTGTTCAGGGTTATGCTCTCGGGTTCTGGATTGAGGACGTTTGCCATCACTGCTGCTCCGGGATTCGATACCTCTGCGACAGACGTGCGTCGACGGGGTTGGCACCTGCACGACAGAGCGTTCTAACGAGAGGTGCCGGGGGCCTTGACTCCGGGCCTGATGCCGTATTGCCGGTGAAGTTCTCGCAGAGACAGCAATCCGGCCAGAACTCTGGCCCGGAAAGCGACTCGTCTCCTTCGGGAATCACCAGGCGGGTAACGGCTGGCTGGAGGGCGGCCGCAGCTCGCTGCTGGAATCCGCGCAGGGAGCTACAGACTCAAGTGTAGCAACCCGCGGTTTTCAGCGTCAATGCAATGGGTTGCCGGAGCCTGAAAGCGACGAGAAATTCATCCAATTATGGTGCGAAATGGGTGCAATTCGGTCTCGACGCCCAAAATCGGCCCAGGTGAATCGGCCCGCGAATCGGCCTTGGTCCGGCGCAGCTATACTGGTCGCCAACGGCATTCCTGAGCTGGCTTTGAATCAACGGACCAAGCACAACGGACGAATCAAAACGGACAAATTAATGGACCGACTATGGACCCCCTGGCGTTTTGCCTACGTAACCTCGGCCGATGGAGCGCCGCGGCCGGGCATCCCTGAGCGCCTGGCGGCCTATCCCGGTGACTCGGGGTGCGTCTTCTGCAACCTCATCGCCTCGGTCGACTATGCGATCGAGCACGGCATGACGGCCGACGAAGCGGAGGAGGCTGCGGGCCTGATCCTGCGCGGAAAGCACTGCTACGTCTGCCTCAATGCCTATCCCTATACCTCAGGACACATCATGGTGGTTCCCTATGCGCACCTCGACCGGCTGGCGGGGCTGCCCCAAGCCGCAGCGCACGAAATGATGGACCTGACGCAGCGCAGCGAGGCAGCTCTCGAACAGGTCTACAAGCCCCACGGTCTCAACTTCGGCATGAATCTTGGCAAAGCCGGCGGAGCCGGCGTCGCCGGCCATCTGCACCTGCACGCCCTGCCGCGCTGGATGGGCGACACCAACTTCATGACCACCGTGGCCGAAACGCGCGTTCTGCCAGAAGACCTTTCGATCACGTGGAAACGAATGCGGGAAGCGTTTGGTACCAGGGACGCAGGGACTAGGGACTAGGGAGACGGCGTGTCTGTGGGTCTGGCAGAGTTGGCCGACTCGGGCTACGCAAAACGCAGTGTCAATTACTCTGACCCTGCACTCTCATCCGCTTCGGCCGCCAGCGCCAGTTCCTGCTGATCCACGCCGGCCCGATTCAGCAGATTTTTCGGGATTGATTTATTGGTGCGAAGACCCAGCTTCTTCAGCATCTCGACTTGCCGGATGAGATTGCCGCGGCCGGTTTCGAGCTTGTCCATCGCTCGCC
>JBATYG010000376.1:0-1552 GCA_049673945.1 Occallatibacter sp. | reverse complement strand
TGTGCGAGATGGGCCGGGGAAGGGAAACTATGCCGGCGAAGAGCCCGCGCGCACCCAGATAAGAACCGCGCGGGTCGTCAATCAGTGTGAGGGCGGTACATACTCCTGCGGCAGGGCGGACCCTTCGCCGAAGAAGAACATCTCCATCTGCTCGACCAGGAACTGCTGCGCCTGCGCGGTCCAGGGTTGCAGGCGGTATTCATTCAGCAGCATCTTCTGCCGGTCAACCCATTCGCCCCATGCAGCTTTTGAGACGTTCTTGTAAATCTTCTGGCCAAACTCCGAGTCAAAGGGCGGCTCGTCGAGGCCCTCCATTTCCTTCTTGAATCGAACGCAAAAAACCGTGTGCGCCATGCATCATGCTCCCAATGCCTATTGTATGGGATACCGCGCGAGGATTGGGGCCGTGTCAACGCTCATGCACAACCGACGCCCAGTCCTTCATGTTCACGTCGAAGCTTCTGCCATCGGGCGTGTGCACGGTTGCCCCGATCATCTGCTGCCGGTTCGCCGGGTCATACGTGTAGCTGTACTCGTAAACACTGCCGTCGGCGAGCGTCTGCCGGGTCAGCACCCCGTTCAGGTATTCGTTGCGCATCAGCACCTGCGGCGAAGTTTTGCCATCGGGCGACACGCTGAAGGCCAGCAGGTGCTGCGCATCGTCATAGTCATAGTGGCAAACCTCGCCCGAGGGATAGGTGACTGTGACCAGCCGATTGCCGGCGTCATAACCGTAGCGCACGATGCGCCCATTGCTGTCGGTCGCGGCTGCGATGCGGCCTCGTTCGTCATAGCTGAGGTGAACCGAGTGCTGGTGGGGAGATGTCAGGCTCATCAATCTTCGCGCCGTGCCGCGTTCAAACTTGAGCTCTTCTCCCTGTGGACTGCGATAACCGGTGAGATAGCACCAGACGGCGGAGCTGTTGCAGGGCAGAAACGTGCTCACCGCCCCATCGAAGCGCCGCACCTCGTAATGTTCGAAGGGCAACTGGCGCCACTTCATCTCGTAGAGGCCGCGATTGCCGGGGTCGACGTACGTCACGAGAGACAGCACGGGCAGGTTCCGCGGCTCGCGCAGAAGCTGTTCTCTCCCTCCGTCAGCGCGAACAACGTCGATGCGGATATTGTCGGCTGAAGAAAGATACGCATCATAGTTGTCGCTGCCGCTGATGCCGAAGGCATTGACGCCCTTCCATCCATCGCGCGTCACCCGCTGAAAGGCAATGGGAATGGTGTCGGCCAGGTAGAGATCCGTGCGCTTGTCGATCAAAAGGCTGTAGTGAAGATCCACTTCGAAGCGCTCGACGCCCTCCTTCTCTTCGGGATCCTGGATATCGCCACAGCTGCGAATCACCTGCCCTGGCATCCGCTGAATGCCCGTGCGCGGCGAATAGTCGAAAAAGAGGCACGGGTCGCCGCCCCCCAGATCGAGGCCGCCCGCAGAGCGGGCAGGATCGATGTCAGACTCATAGATTGCTTCCGTCGGCAGATCGGGATCGAGCGTGTTGTGCAGCAGGCTGGTCGCATCGTCGTTCACCGGCAGATGCCAATA
>JBATYG010000375.1:0-3182 GCA_049673945.1 Occallatibacter sp. | reverse complement strand
GCCTTGGCCTATGGCCTTGATAAGAAAAAGGATGAGACGATCGCCGTCTACGACTTCGGCGGCGGCACATTCGATATCTCGATCCTCGAAGTCGGCGAAGGCGTCATCGAGGTCAAGTCGACCAACGGCGATACGCACCTCGGCGGCGACAATCTCGATCAGCGCATCGTTGATTGGCTCATAGCGGAGTTCAAACAGGAAGAAGGACTTGACCTCAGCTCCAAGGGCAACGAAATGGCCCTGCAGCGCCTCAAAGACGCCGCGGAAAAGGCCAAAATCGAGCTCTCGACGACGATCGAAACCGAGATCAACCTGCCCTTCATCACTGCGGACGCCAGCGGCCCCAAGCACCTGGTCCGCAAGCTGACCAGGGCCAAGCTCGAATCGATGGTGTCCGATCTGCTTGAGCGGTCTCTCGACCCCTGCCGCAAAGCCATGACGGATGCGGGAGTTAAGGCCAGTGACATCGACGAAGTCGTCCTCGTCGGCGGCCAGACCCGCATGCCCAAAATTCAGGAGATGGTGAAGCAGCTTTTCGGCAAGGAACCCCATCGCGGCGTGAACCCGGATGAGGTGGTTGCCGTGGGTGCCGCCGTGCAGGCAGGCGTTCTTGCCGGCGAAGTGAAAGACCTTCTGCTGCTTGACGTTACGCCGCTCACCCTGGCAATCGAAACTCTTGGCGGAGTGGCCACACCGATGATTCCGCGCAACACGACGATCCCGACCAAGAAGACGGAGACGTTTTCGACCGCGGCCGATTCGCAGACCGAGGTCGAGGTTCATGTGCTGCAGGGCGAGCGCCCCATGGCGGCTCAGAACCGCACCCTGGGCAAGTTCAAGCTCGCCGGCATCCCGCCGGCGCCACGCGGCGTGCCGCAGATCGAAGTCACTTTCGACATCGACGCCAACGGCATTCTCAACGTGACGGCCAAGGACAACGCGACGGGTAAGGACACGCGCATCACCATCACTTCAAGCTCGGGCCTCAGCAAGGACGAGGTTGAGCGCATGGCCAAGGACGCCGAGGCTCATGCCTCCGAGGACAAGGAGAAGCGCGACGAAATCGAAGCCCGCAACTCGCTCGACAGCCTCGTCTACAACATCGAGAAGATGTTGAAGGAGGGCGGCGACAAGGTGCAGGGCGCCGAAAAGGGCGACGTCGAGTCGGCCCTTGCCGAAGCCAGGACCACACTCGCCGGTACGCCTTCGGTTAGTGATCTCCGGTCCGCGCACGAGAAGCTTACCCAGGCCAGCCACAAACTCGCCGAAGTGCTCTACAAGGCGAATGCGGCCCAGGCCGCCGGTCAGACTCCTTCGGCTCAGGCCGACGGAGAGACATCGACCGAGGCCAAGAAGGATGAAGGCGTGATCGACGCCGAATACGTCGACGTCGACGAAAAGAAGTAGGACTGGCCCGTCCAGGCAATGCCCGGGCGGTTGCGCAGGAAGGGCAAGACAGCGGGGGTGGGCGATGCAGCAGTCGTTCACCCCTGTCTTCTATGCGGAAAATACGGTAGATGTGAGATAAGAAAAGGAAATGGCGACAGCAAACAAGGACCATTACGCAACGCTTGGCGTGAAGCGAACGGCTACGCCGGAAGAGATTCGCAAGGCCTTCAGGAAAGCTGCGCGCAGGTATCACCCCGACGTGAATCCGGGCGACAAGAAGGCGGAGGAGAAGTTCAAGGAGATCTCCGAGGCCAACGATATTCTCAGCGACGAGAAAAAGCGCAAAATCTATGACCAGCTCGGCTTCTACTCCGACCAGATCGACCCCGCGCAGGCCGAGGCCTATGCGCGGCAGCAGAGCGCGGGCGGACAGCCGCCGGTAGACTTCGGCGGGTTCGATTTTTCCGGCTTCAGCGGCGGCGGTCAGCCGAACGCGGGCGGCTCCTCGTGGGGCAACTTCAAAGACATCTTCTCGGGGATCTTCAGCGGCGCGCAGCAGGCGCAGCGCCCGCGCGGCCCACAGCCGGGCACCGACCTCGAGTACCAGGCAACGGTCGATTTCTGGACGGCGATTCGCGGTGGCCAGATGCGGCTGCAGATTCATCGCCAGGAGGTTTGCCCGACGTGTCACGGCCAGGCCCATACCGGCGGCCCCATGCCGTGCCCGGAGTGCAACGGCACCGGGCAAGTGACGCAGATGGGCGGACGGATGAAGTTCAACATTCCCTGCCCGCGGTGCAACGGCACCGGCCGCATCTCGAACGACTGCGCGACATGCCATGGCGAGGGCGTGGTCAGCAAGACCGAGAACGTCGAGTTCCGCATCAAGGCGGGAACACGGGACGGGCAGCGCATCCGCCTTGCCGGGAAGGGCAATGCCGGCCTGAACGGTGGCCCGAACGGCGATCTCTTCATCATCGTGCGTACGGGCACGAATCCGATCTTCTCCCGCAGCGGAGACGATATTCACATGACCGTGCCGGTGACGGTGCCCGAGGCCTCGCTGGGAGCAAAAGTTGAGGTGCCGACAATCGATGGGCGCGCCCAGCTGAAGATTCCGCCGGGCACGCAGAACGGGCAGAAGCTGCGCATGCGCGATCGCGGAGTTGAGAGCGCGTCGCATCCCGGCCAGCGCGGCGACCAGATCGTGTCGATCGAAGTGATGGTGCCGCAGTTGCAGGACGAGCGCAGCCGCGAAATCATGCGAGAGCTGGCGAAGCTGAACGGACAGGACCCGCGCGCGAAGCTCTTTGAAAAGTTGTGACCGCGTTTGGGGCGAACTGCGGTAAGCTGAGGCGAAACAGGCAATGACAGCGAAACGCAAATCGAAGGGCGCCTACATGATTTCGGCGGTGGCCGAAATGTACGAGATCCATCCGCAGACACTGCGCCTCTACGAGCGCGAGGGGCTGCTGAAGCCCTCTCGCACCGATGGCAATACACGGCTCTACACCGATGAGGATATCGAGAGGCTGGAGTTCATCCTGAACCTGGCCCGCGACCTCGGCGTGAACATCGCCGGCATTGCCATCATTCTGCAAATGCGTGAGCGGATGGAGGAGATGAACCGGCAGATGCAGGACTTTGTGGAGTACGTCCGCTCGGAGATGCTCTCGCGCTTTCATCAACCAGCGCCTGGCGCCGCGGGAGCGATTGTGCGTCTCGGCCGCCCATCGGTGGTTCCACCCCGTCCCGTGTCGAAGCGCGACTCGTAGCGATCGCGCGCCTACGAT
>JBATYG010000374.1:0-3412 GCA_049673945.1 Occallatibacter sp. | reverse complement strand
TCCAGCGGAAGGTCTCGGGAGTTTCCTGCGCGACGAGGGGAAGAGCGGGAACGAGGAGCGCGACAACAAGAGCGATCAGCGTTCCGCGGATCACACCATGCATGTCTTCAGGTATATCAGACGGGCGGGGATGCGCTTCAGAGGCCGAGCTTCTCCCATATAGCGTCGATCTTCTCCCGCGTGGCGCGGTCCATCTCGATCATCGCGGGCCAGGGGCGCTCGAAGCCTTCGGCCTTCCACTTGCGCGTGGCGTCAATGCCCATCTTGGAGCCGTAGTTGGGCAGGCGCGAAGCGTGATCGAGCGAATCGATGGGGCCGAGGGTGAACTGGATATCGCGCTCGGGATCGATGTTGTTGGTGACGCGTAAAACGACATCGGAAATGTTCTGCACGTCGCAGTCTTCATCGACGACGATGATGCACTTGGTAAACATGGCCTGGCCGAGAGACCAGATGGCGTTCATGACCTTGCGCGCCTGCCCAGGGTAGCTCTTGCGGATGGAGACGATCATGAGGTTGTGAAAGACGGCTTCGACGGGCAGGTGGATATCGACGAGCTCGGGGATGGTCATCTTCATTGCGGGAAGAAAGATGCGTGCGACGGCCTTGCCCATCCATGCGTCTTCCATGGGAGGCTTGCCGACGATGGTGGCGGCGTATATGGGGTCCTTGCGATGGGTGATGCAGGTGAGGTGAAAGACGGGGTACTCATCGGTCATGGTGTAGAAGCCGGTGTGGTCGCCAAAGGGCCCTTCGCTGCGCAGTTCGCCAAGCTCGACGTACCCTTCGAGGACGATCTCAGCGTGCGCGGGCACCTCGATGTCGACAGTTTCACATTTGATGATCTCGACGGGCTTGCCGCGCAGGAATCCGGCGATCATAAACTCCTCGACCTCGGGCGGTGCGGGAACGATGGCGGAGAAGGTCGTGGCCGGATCAGTGCCGATAGCGACAGCGACTTCTAGACGCGAGCCCTTCAGCTTGCCGAGCGCGACCTGAGGCAGGCCGCCCGTTGGGCCGTCGGGTATGCTGACGGCGCCGCCAGCGGACTCAGCCATGATGGCGACGCGCGCGGCCTTGGTGTTTTCCGCTTCAGCCGAAGCAGCGTTGCGCAGGGCTTCGCGGTAGTGCTCGGCGGCGACCTTCTGGCGCTGCCAGTGCATGCCGGTGGTTTTGCCGTCGTAGACCTGCATGCGGTACATGCCGATATTCCGCCTGACGTTGCGGGGATCGCGGGTGTGCACACAGGGCAGCGTGATGAAGCGGCCGCCATCGTGAGGCCAGCACTTGAGAATGGGAAAGGCGTTGAGGTCGAAGTTGTCGCGCAGAATGACCTCTTTGCAGGGCGCGTCCTTGGCGGCCACGGTTCTGGGAAATGCGCTGGTGAGCGCGCCGAGCTGCGGCAGCATTTTCAGCTTGTCGAAGAAGCCCTCGGGAGCCTTGATATTCATGAGGCCGACGATGCGTCCGGCAATTTCATCGACGCGCTCGACGCCCAGGGCGAGAGCCATACGGCGCTCGCTGCCGAATTGGTTGATGAGGACCTTGTGCCCTGGGTGTCCCTTGACGTTTTCAAAGAGCAGGGCCGGCCCGCCGGGCGCGTATTGTGCAGGCGCGGCTTTTCCGTGCGCGTTTGCACGCCCGGTTGCCCCAATCTTGCTCACGCGGTCAGTGATCTCGGTGATTTCGAGCTCGGGCGAGACCTCTTCGCGGATGCGCTTCAGCTCGCCGTGCTTTTCGAGGGTGCGAATCCAGTCGCGCAGATCGTCGTAGGCCAAGGGATGCTCCGTGTGGGTATGTGATCCACACCCATAGTAGAACTTACGCCATGCCTGCGCGTTGCACTTCGATGCGGCTGGTGGTGGGCTGAGAGGGTCAGCTGGTGGCTGCCGACTCCACCTGAACGAGCGGCATGACGGGAGCGATAGCGTCGAGAGGATAGCCGAGGCGCTTCCATTCATCGTAGCCGCCGCGGAGAGGGCGAACGTGCTCGATGCCGAGCTTATGCAGGGTCAACGCGGTCTTGGCTGCGGTGGCCTCGCTGGGGCAGGTGCAGTAGAGGACCACTTCGCGATCGCGGGGGATCTCATGCACGCGCGCGGTGAGCGCGTCGGGCGAGAGATGCAGGGCGCCGGGCAGCGTATAGGGATCGGGAATGAGTTCGAGGGGATGGCGCAGGTCGACGATGAAGACCTCTTCGCCAGAGTCGAGCTGGCGCTTGAGCTCTTCAGGCTCGAGGCGCGACTGCACCAGGTTGCGCAGGAAGCGATGCCGGCGCCAGAGGCGGCCGAGGATGAAGGCGGCGATGGCAACGACAAGCAACGCAACCGAGAAGCGGCCAACCCAGTTGAGCAGGCCCGGATCGCGCTTGAGGGCGTCCCCAAAGATGCGACCGACGCCGAGCAGAGCGCCTGCCCAGAGCACGGAACCAATGCCGTCGTAGAAGAGGAACCTGCCAAGAGGCATGCCGTTCTGGCCGGCGACCGGAGGAGCGAGCGTGGCGAGGCCGGGTACGAATTTTGCGATCACAAGCGTGGCGTCGCCGCTGCGGCCGAAGGAGTCCTGCGTCTTGCGCACGCAGATCGTGGGCTCGAGCGAGAGCTTGCATAGAATGCGCAGCACGTGGTGACCGTAGCGGCGCCCGATGAGAAACCACGCAACATCGGCCACGAGACACGCGGTAAATGCAGCGAGGAGGCAGGCGAAGAAGCTGATTTTGTGTTCAGCCGAGAGGAGACCGGCCGCCACAAGCAAGGGAGTGGCAGGCAGAGGAACGCCGAACTGCTCGACGAGCACCCACACGAAAAGCAGGATGTACCCATACATTAAAAGAATTTGTGTTGGCAGCTGCATAGCGGGGTTCCCTGCTCGGTTGGCGGCGCCCGAGAGCTTCAGTGATCGGGTGCTTGTGGAATCTGATTATAGGACGACGGCTGCGCTTCGCTGTTTATAGGATGAGCGGGACGGGATTTGGGCTCAGCGAATGTCGTACGGCACGAGCGAACTCATGCCGCTTCAAGTCATGCCGTTTCAAGTGAACTGGTTTTTTGTGTGTGCGGAGGCGACCCGGAGGCGCCTCAGGAAAATGGCGAGAGGCGCTACGGTTGGATGGGCTGCGAAACCTCGGTGAGTCCAGCGGCGGCGGTGGTCTGCTGGCCTTTTTCGGCGAAGTAATTGTGATCCCAGAGGTTCTTGTAGAACTCCCCGGTAAGCTCGGCAGCACGGGGGCCGAAGGTGGGGCGGCCGCCTTCAAGGAAGAAGACCGTCACGAGGCTGCCCTGCGGTGTATCGGAGTAGGAGACGAACCAGCCGAAGCGGGTGCCCTTGTCAGAGCAGGTGCCTGTCTTGCCGAAGACGGGGAGCGCCTGGAAGGTGGCGCGCAGACGGCGGGCGGTTCCGTATTCGACGGCGC
>JBATYG010000373.1:0-1504 GCA_049673945.1 Occallatibacter sp. | reverse complement strand
GAGGAACCGCGGTCTCGATGAGTCGGGTGGCGCCGCGAGCCAGAAGCGCTGGCTCTTCAGCTTCAAGGGCGGATCAACTTCATTACTGCGCAAGCGGCTTTTCCGCACGGACTTTGGGCGGGCCGATGTGCTGGTCGAGAACATGTCGGCCTATCGCCACTGGGAGGATGACCAGGGGAACCGGCTGGAATGGCAGCGAAGCTATGCGCGCACGCTGCGCGAGAGCCACTTTGCGCTTTGTCCGCGAGGAGCGGGTGCGGGGTCGATTCGCTTTTTTGAAGCGATGGAGATGGGCGTGGCGCCGGTGCTGCTCTCTGACCACTACCTGTTGCCTGAAGGGCCCGCGTGGGAGAGCTTTTTGATCAAGATGCCGGAGAGGCGCATCCGACAATTGCCGGAGATGCTCGAGGAGCGCCGGGGCGAAAGCGCGGAGTTGGGATTGCGCGCGCGGCAGGCGTGGGAAACGTGGTTCAGCGCGACGAGTGCGTTCAACAACATTGTGGATGCCGCGTGGAAGACGGTGCAGGCCGCCAAGAAAAAGCAAGGATTCCTGAAGGCGACGCAAGGAGTAACGATTGCGCGATATCGCGCTTTTGTGGCTGGACGCGCGATGGCACGCGGCGCGGCACTGGGCGCGATGAGGGCTCTGGGAAAAGACCCCGCGCGTTTTGGCGTGAGTGGGCCGAAATGAGTGCCTGGGGAGCCGCCGAGGCAGGCAGTTCCCCAGGAGTGCAACGGCACTTAGCCCAAATCGGTCTGTAACCGCGCTGAGTTACCTGCGCGCGATAAAGCGCAGACGGACATAATCGGCGGTCCACTTCCCTACCTCGTCCCGGAGCGCATTTGAGAGCAGGGCGACGGATTCATCGATGACGGTTTCGCGCAGACCGGCGGGCAACGTATCGAGGACGCCGCGGCGGAAGGTGCAGAGCCAGCCGCGCATGCCTTCTTCGCCAAGAGGAGTGGGACGCGGGATGAGGGAGATTTTTTCGACGCTGAAGCCATGGCGGCTAAGCCGCCCGGTATATGCCTCGGGCGTCGGGTAGTAGTTGACGTCATTCTCGCGATCGCCGAAACCGTGACGCGCGAGCGCGGCGATGAAGGCGACGCGGATCGCGGCGATGTTGCCGTGACCGCCCATCTCAGCGACGAAGCGGCCACGGGGACGAAGGACGCGATGCACTTCGCGCATCATTGCATCGTGATCGCGGACCCAGTGAAGCGCGGCGTTCGAGAAAACGGCGTCAAAGGTCGCGTCGGCGTAAGGCAGCAACTCGGCTCCGGCTACATCGACGGCCACGCCGCGGGCGCGGGCTGCGGCAGCCATCTCGGGCGATGCGTCCACGCCCTGCAGGCTCGCTCCGCTGGCGGCGAGGCGCAGGGTGAGCTGGCCGTCACCGCAGCCGAGATCGAGGATGCGTTCGCCGGACTGCGGGGCGAGCCATTCGACGACTCCGCCGGCGAGGCCGTGCACGAATGCTCCGCGTTGACCGTATTCGGCGGG